>DATENQ010000366.1:0-2544 GCA_035275005.1 Pyrinomonadaceae bacterium
TGCTGATCTCATCATCGCGCGCGGGAACGCAGCCGGCGAATTTGCAGGGCATCTGGAATTACCAGATGGAGCCGCCGTGGGAGAGCAAGTACACCATCAACATCAACACCGAGATGAACTACTGGCCGGCGGAAACGACGAACCTGTCCGAGTGTCACGAGCCGTTACTGCGGATGGTGTCGGAGCTGGTTGAGAACGGCGCGCGCACGGCGCGTGTGCATTACGGCGCGCGCGGCTGGGTATGTCATCACAACACCGACCTCTGGCGACAGACTGCTCCCATCGATGGACCACTCTGGGGCATGTGGCCAGTTGGCGGCGCGTGGCTCTGCACTCACCTTTGGAGTCATTACGAATTCACGGGCAATAAAAAGTTTCTCGCGCGTGCTTATCCGGTGATGAAGGGCGCGGCTGAGTTTTTTCTCGACACCCTTGTGCCGGAGCCACGACATCAGTGGCTGGTGACGTGTCCGTCGCTTTCACCCGAGAACAAACACATAAGCGGCGTTGCGGTCTGCGCTGGACCAACGATGGATATTCAGATCATCCGAGATCTGTTCAATCAGTGCATAAAAGCGGCAGAACTGCTAGGCATCGACAAAGATTTCAGCGCGCGGCTCGCGGCAGTGCGGAAACGTTTGCCGCCGATGCAGATCGGTGAAGCGGGCCAATTGCAGGAATGGCTCGAGGACTGGGATCTCGAAGTCGCGGAACGCCAACACCGGCACGTCTCGCATCTCTACGGTCTCTTTCCGAGTAATCAGATTACGAAGCGTGGCACTCCGGATCTTTATGCGGCTGCGAAGAAGACGTTGGAGCTGCGTGGTGATGTGGGAACGGGCTGGAGTCTCGCATGGAAGATCAATTTCTGGGCGAGGCTGCATGATGGCGATCGCGCGTACTTGTTGTTGCAGAAAGCGCTGAGCCCGGTTTATGCGAAAGAGTTTAGCGGCGGAGGCGGAGTGTATCGTAATTTATTTGATGCTCACCCGCCGTTTCAGATAGATGGAAACTTCGGCGCCACGTCTGGAATCGTTGAGATGCTTTTGCAGAGTCACGCGGATGAGATTGAATTGTTGCCCGCGTTGCCGGCTGCATGGCCCAACGGATCTGTGAAAGGACTGCGGACACGCGGCGGATTTGAAGTCGATCTGAGTTGGAAGAATAGCCGGCTGGATCAGGTTACGATACACAGCATCAATGGAACTGCTTGCCGCGTGCGCTATCGAGAACAAGTGGTGCCGCTAAAGCTTAAACGCGGCACAAGCGTCCAGCTGGATGAAAGACTTCGCCACAAAAAGGCACAAAAAGCACAAAATGATCTTCGCTGAAACCTTTTGTGCCTTTTTGTGGCTTAAGGAGAATTCATTATGAAAATCATCGCTTCTTTCTTCATTGTCGTAGCGTTTTGTCTGTCGTCGCTATCGCAGGACGGCGGCGAAAAGTTTGTGTATGCGGATTTTGAGAAGGCTGAGAACGGGCGCGCGGTGAGTAATAACGGCGGCCTGGTCCAGATCTACACCGGTAACGAGTCGACGCCCGTGAAGTTTAAGGGACTCGCAAACGCGTCGCCGGGTGGGCCGGAGCTGATCGTGCTCAAAGACGCACCGCAGAATCACCTTGCGTCGTTTGAGTACAGCCTGGTTGGACCAAACCAGTGGGCCAACGTCACGCTCGAAATCCAGGGTCGACCCAACAAAGATGGAAAACCTGTTGCCGACGATGTGAGCGGCTACAAGCAGCTATCGCTCCAGCTCTATGCTACCGGTGTTGATTCGCTGCGCGTGGAGTTTATCAGTCATGGGCAGGGCATCAATCTCACCGCCGGCTTTCCGCAACTGCCGATTCGACTCAAGTCAGGGCTCAACACTTACCTGATTCCGCTGAAAGGATTGGGACAACCTTCGTGGGTCCAGGAGCGAGTGGACACGAAAGATGTGCTGAGAAAGTTGACCGCGATCAGCGTCAGCGCTTATTGCGAGCAGTGTACGCCGCGGAACGGGATGGTTTTGGTAGACAACGTGGTATTTCAAAAGTAAGACGATATGAAAGCCATTCGACTCTGCCTCGCGCTGCAACTGTTTGCGCTTGTTGCCGTCGCCCAGGAACAACAGTTCGCGAATATCGGCGATCTGAAACTGCAAAACGGCGGCGTTATTCGTAACTGTCGCGTTGGTTATCGCACTTTCGGAAAGCTTGCGGCAGACAAGTCGAATGTGATCGTGTTTCCGACCTGGGCTTCCGGCACCACCGAACAACTCAAAGGAAGCATTGGACCAGGAAGGCTGATCGATAGTTCGACGTATTTCGTTGTCGCGATTGACGCGCTTTCGAATGGCGTGTCGTCCTCGCCGTCGAACAGTCGTCTTCAGCCGCGCATGCGTTTTCCGAAGTTCACGTTGCGCGACACGGTTGAATCGCAGCACAGGCTTTTGACTCAGGTGCTCAGGATCGATCGCGCGAAGGCGATCGTGGGGATCTCGATGGGCGGCATGCAGGTGTTTCAGTGGATCGTCACCTATCCAAACTTCATGGAGAAGGCGA
>DATENQ010000367.1:0-13133 GCA_035275005.1 Pyrinomonadaceae bacterium
TCATTAACGTCGTCGGTGCGCGGCCCAACTTCATGAGGTGGCGCCTATCGTGGCCGCCCGTCTTTCGATAAAGACGCTCAATTCGTAACACGGGCGGCCACGGAGTGCCGCCCCTACAAAAATGCTGAAAGTCATTAACGTCGTCGGTGCGCGGCCCAACTTCATGAAGGTGGCGCCTATCGTGGCCGCGATGAAGAGGCGCCCGGACAAGTTCCTGCCCCTCGTCGTTCACACCGGTCAGCACTACGACTCAGCAATGTCTGACTCGTTCTTTCGTGACCTCGATCTCCCTGAACCCGATACACATCTCGGCGTTGGCTCCGCTTCACACGCAGCGCAAACTGCGGCCGTAATGGAGCGCTTCGAGCCCGTCGTGCTGCGTGAAAAGCCTGACTGGGTGTTGGTCGTCGGCGATGTCAACTCGACCATCGCGTGCGCGCTCGTTTGCGTGAAGCTCGGGGTAAAGGTGGCGCACGTCGAAGCAGGACTGCGCAGCCGCGATCGCTCAATGCCCGAAGAGATCAACCGGCTGCTGACGGACCAGATCGCCGACCTGCTATTCACGCCGTCACACGACGCTGATGAGAACCTGCTCGCCGAAGGAATCCCGCGCGAACGTATCCGGCTCGTCGGAAACGTTATGATCGACTCGCTGCAAAAGAACCTCGATGTCGCACGAGCGCTCCACACGCGCGAACAACTGGGATTGAGTGGCGATTACGCTTTATTGACGCTGCACCGCCCGTCGAACGTCGATATGCACGAGTCGTTTGAGCGCATTCTTGCGGCGCTCGAAGTGATTGCAGCGAAGTTGCCAATCGTCTTTCCAGTACATCCACGCACCAAAAAGACGATCGCCGAGCTTGGTCTGAGCGCACGCGTGGCGTCGATCAAAGATCTGCGCGTAATTGACCCGCTCGGTTATCTCGACTTTCTCAATCTTTCCAGCGGCGCCCGCCTGCTGCTGACTGATTCCGGCGGCATCCAGGAAGAGACGACCGCTCTCGGCATACCTTGCCTCACGCTGCGTGAGAACACCGAGCGTCCGATCACAGTCGAGATGGGAACGAACGTGGTCGTCGGCACTGACACGACGAAGATCATCGCCGCGGCCAACGCCGCACTAAACGGTTCCGCCAAAAAAGCACTGCGCCAACCACCTCTTTGGGACGGCCAAACGTCTGAGCGTATCCTCGATGCGCTCGAAGAATATTCCGTTTGATGGCAGTTCTGAACAAAATCAAACGGGCCATCCGTGGAGAAGTGAAGCTGACGACAGTGGCGCTGGAAGCACTGCGGCGTAGTCGAGTTTCGCTTCAACAGCGGAAGGAACGCGCCAGCCTCGACGCCGATGAACCACTAATGCTCGCGGCTGCTTTCGCGCACATGAGCGCTGATGAGTTGTTGGCATATTTTCGTGGCGAGCGTCACGCCAGGTTCATTGATGGATTTTTTAAGCGTGAACCAGCCAATATCGCGGCGGCAGACCGGATCGTCGACGATCACTCTTGGGCGTTGCTTGGTTTTGGTGAGAAGTGCTTCGGCAAAGAGATTCAGTGGACGCGCGATCCGCTTTCAAACTACGTTTGGCCGCTCGACTATCATCGCGACATTAAGCTCGTGCGCGGTGACGGGTCAGATGTGCGTGTGCTCTGGGAGCTCAACCGCCTCGGGCATCTCCTCACGCTCGCGCGCGCCTACGCTGCAACGAACGACGAGCGATACAGCGCAGAATTCGTTGCGCAGCTCCGAAGCTGGGCCGCGGCGAATCCTTACGGTCGTGGTCCAAACTGGGCGTGCGCGATGGAAGTCGCACTGCGTGCGATGAATTTGCTAGCCGCCTTTGAAGTATTCCGTCACTCGCCACAACTTGATTCAACATTCTTGCAGTTCTTTTTGCGACTAATCCAGCAACACGGTAACTACATCCGCCGCAATCTTGAGTTCTCTTACATCGCCACCAGCAATCATTACCTCTCAGACGTCGTCGGACTGCTCTGGCTGGGTCTGTTGCTTCCGCAGCTTCGCGCGGCGGAAGGGTGGCGCGTCTTTGGCCTCGACCAAATGCTCCGCGAGATGGACAAGCAGGTGCTCGCTGACGGGGCGGACTTCGAAGCCTCAACCGGCTATCACCGTTTTGTGACTGAACTCTTCCTTTACTCGTTCATGCTTTGCCGGGCCAACAATGTCGATATCGAACCGAGATATTGGTCCAGGCTTCATCAGATGCTCGTGTTCATGCGGGCTTACCTGCGGCCGGACGGCTTTGCTCCGTTGATCGGCGATACCGATAGCGGCCAGGTGTTGCCCGTGGTACATCACCGCGCCGACGATCACGCATACGTTTTGGCAATTGGCGCATCTGTCTTTAACGATCCCACGCTAAAACCCGAGCACGCGGTTTCGCAGGCGTTTCCCGACGCCGGAATTTACATCATGCGCGATGGCAACCTCTATCTATGCTTCAACGCAAGCGGCACAGGGATCAATGGCCGCGGCTCGCACGGGCACAATGATGCATTGAGTATTGAAATCTCCGCGGGTGGTCGACCGTTGATCATCGATCCCGGCACATACGTTTATTCCGCCGATCTCCAAAAGCGACACGAGTTCCGCTCGACCGCTTATCACTCAACCGTACAGATCGACGGCAAAGAACAGAACACAATCCATGTCGACACGCCGTTTGTGATCGGCAACGAAGGCCAACCACGCGTGCTTGAATGGAGAACCAACGACGACTTCGACAAAGTCGTAGCCGAGCACTACGGCTACTCCGTTACGCATCGCCGCACAGTCACATTCGACAAGCGTGAACGGTTGTGGTTGATTGATGATGAGTTTTTTGGCGACGGCGAGCATGTTTACGAGGCGAGATTTCACTTTGTGCCGGACGCTGCCGGACTGGAGATCTCGTTGTTGAATCACGACGTCCAACCGGTGCTGGAGAATCAGCCGGTTTCAAGCGACTACGGCGAAATGCGCGATGCTATCTCAGCGTGTTGGCGTATTACGGGACGACCGGGCAAGCTTAATTGGCAGATAAAATTTCACGCAAAGACGCAAAGTTAAAGACAAAGGCGCTAAGTGAGTGAAGTAATTCTTTGCTGTCTTTGCGCCTTTGCGTGAAACCTGTTTTAGTCACCCTTATGTGTGGTATTTGCGGAGTTTGGGAATATGGCGCCAGCGAAGGCTCAGTTGAGCCCGCGCTGCTGGCGCGTATGCGCGATGAGATGACTCACCGCGGCCCGGACGACGCCGGCGAGTTGCTCTTCGACGATCACCGCGGAGGTTTTGGATTTCGACGTCTCTCCATCATCGATCTTTCCGCCGCCGGTCATCAGCCAATGCACGGCTGCGACGAACGCACGTGGCTCGTCTTCAACGGCGAAATCTACAACCACGCTCTACTTCGCGCCGATCTCGAAAAGCGCGGCCACAAATATTCTTCGCGCACCGACTCCGAAACCATCCTCCACCTTTACGAAGAGCGCGGCCTCGACTTCATTCACGAAATCGAAGGCGATTACGGCATCGCGATCTGGGACGCGAACAAGGAACAACTCGTACTCGTGCGCGATCGCATCGGCGTCAAACCGCTCTACTTCCATCACAAGGACGGCCGCTTCATCTTCGCTTCCGAGATCAAAGCGATCCTGCAACATCCCGCGGTCACGCCCGACATCGACGAACAAGCGCTCTATCACTACCTGACGTTCCTCACTACGCCGGCGCCAACCACGCTGTTTCGCGACATTCATAAACTTCCCGCCGGTCACGTGCTGATCGTCAAACGCGACGGTTCGCTGAATATGCAGCGCTATTGGGACGCGCTACCCGCGAAACAAACAGCGCCCGGCAGCGACGAGGAACAACGCGCCGAGATCCTGCGGCTGCTGCGCGACTCGATTCGCAAACGAATGATGTCAGACGTTCCGTTTGGCGTGTTCCTGTCAGGCGGTGTTGATTCGTCAGCGAATGTTGCGCTGATGTCGGAACAGATGTCGCGACCAGTGCAGACGTTCACTGTTGGGTTCAGCGACGCCGAGTATCTCAACGAACTCGAACCGGCGCGCCGCATCGCGCGACAGTTTGGCACCAATCATCACGAGGTGATCATCTCCGAGAAAGAGATGCAGGACTTTCTTCCGAGCCTCGTGTTTCACCAGGACGAGCCGATCGCGGATCCCGTTTGCGTGCCGCTCTATTACGTTTCAAAACTGGCGCGCGACTCGGGAACGATCGTGGTCCAGGTAGGCGAAGGCTCGGACGAGATCTTCAGTGGTTACGAAAACTACGTGCGGCACCTGCGTATTTACGAGAACTTCTGGCGACACGCGGAAGCGCTGCCGCTGTCGTTGCGCCGCGCCATTTCAAATCTCTCTCGACCCGCGCTCGAGGCGACGGGCCGCAAGCGCGCGGCGATTGAGTTGATTCGACGACTGGGCGCGAATGAGCCGCTGTTCTGGGGCGGCGTGGTAGTTTACGACGAGACGTTTAAGCCGCGCGTGCTTTCGAGGCAGATGCTCGAACGACTGAACGGTCTTTCGTCGTTGCGGGTGGTTGAGTCGTACCTGAAGCACGTCGAGCAGGAGCGGCCCGATTCGGATTTTCTGGCACGCATGACGTATCTCGAGTTGAAGCTGCGTTTGCCGGAGTTGTTGTTGATGCGCGTTGATAAGATCACGATGGCAACGAGCGTCGAGGCGCGCGTGCCGTTTCTCGATCATCATCTCGTTGAGTACGCGCTTTCTTTGCCGCGTTCTTTGAAGGTTGAAGGCGCAAGTGGCAAGCACATTCTGAAACGTTCACTCGAAGAGATCCTGCCGCGCGATCTGTTGTACGAGCGCAAGCGTGGCTTTGGCGCCCCGGTGCGTGAGTGGTTTCGCGAAAGCCTGGGCGGATGGTTTGACGAGCACTTGATGAACTCGACGATGCGGCGCAGAGACTTGCTGGATTACGGCTTTGTAAGTCGCATGTTGGACGAGCATCGGAGACAGACGAAAGACTGGGGCTTTCATCTTTGGGCCTTATTGAACTTGAGCCTTTGGTATGAGCGCTGGATCGACTCTTAAAGAAGACTTCTCACGCAAAGTCGCAAAGAAGCAAAGTTAGCGCAAAGTTCTTCTTTGCAGCCTTTGCGCCTTTGCGTGAAATTTCTTATGAACTTCACGAAACACGTTGCCTGGACCTTTGCCACGCGCCTGCTGATGATCTTCAACAGCGTCGCGGCGGGAGTCATCGTGGCGTGGTGGCTCGGTGCCGAAGGCGTCGGTGCATTGGCTGTCATCAACGTTGCCGTGTCGACGATCGTGCAGCTCGGAAGCTTTGGTCTGCCATCTTCAAACACGTATTTCATTGCACAGGACCAGACGCAGTTTCGCGCCGCGGTAATCAACTCGCTGATCTTCGCACTCGGTGTCGGGTCGATTCTCGCTCTGCTTCTCATCGCTATCGCGTCGTTGCGACCCGACTGGTTTGGTTTCGTGTCGCCCAATTTGATCCGCATCGCCGCCGTCTCGATACCGTTTCAACTGATCACTTTGATTGGTCTAAACATTCTGCTCGCGCTCGGAAAGATAAGAGAGTTCAACCTGGTGGATCTCGCCGGTCAGTTGTTTGTGCTCATTAACGCGGTCGTGGTCCTGCTTGCTTTAAAGCAAGGCCTCGGAACACTCGTCACTTTGAACACAGCCGCCAGCATCCTGGTCAGTATAGTGATTGTGTTGCTGCTAGCGATCTCAGGCAAGCACCTCGTTCAGTCGAGTTGGCGCGCAGATATGGTGCTGCTGCGTCGCATGATTGGCTACGGCCTGAAATTTCATATTTCTATTCTTGCAGGCGCGATAATTATTCGCGCTGACTTGCTGGTCGTGAATCACTTTCGCGGCGCCGCGGAAGCGGGCGTGTACAGCGTTGCTTCACAGTATGCACTCATGCTGATGCTGTTGCCGGGTGTGATTGCGACGCTGCTTTTTCCACGCGTAACCACCGAACAGGACGCGCGTGGCGAGACCACGTGTCTCGTCAGTCGCTACACGACCTTCATCATGTTCCTATGCTGCCTCGCGGCGGTGCCTTTTAGCCTGCTGCTGCCGCTGATGTACGGTCCTGCCTTCTCTGACGCTACGAAGTTGCTCTTGATCCTATTGCCCGGCGTTTATCTGATAGGACTTGAATCGGTGCTGGTCCAACACTTCAACGCGTTCGGACTGCCACGCGCGATTCCGCTTTACTGGGTTGCGACACTCGCGTTGAATCTTATTCTCGTGTTCGCTTTGGTTCCTCGTTATGGCGCACAGGGCGCTGCGATCGCCTCGAGCATCAGTTACGCGGCGATCTTCGGCTTGGTCGCGCTTCACTTTCATACCAGCACAGGGCGATCTTTTGCCGAGGTGTTTGTGCTCGGGAGCTTGCGCGGATGAAAGTTGTTTTGCTTGCCCTCAGCGGCGACTTGTCTCGCTGGCGAGACAAACTGGTCCAACTTTACCCTGACTGTTCGCTCGAGCTGATCTCGCGCGCTGAATTTGAAACCGGCAGCCACATCAAACGTCTCAAGTCGCTGCGCGCGCGGCATCCGGATGTGCTCGCGATCGCGACCGAGCGACTGCCCTGGCAGCGGGGTCAAAATCTTTTTATGGTCTTTGGAGCACTCGCGGGTGCGCGCGAAGTGCTGATGATCGATGCGCACGGTGGGCTGGTGCGGAAGTCTCGCGCGAATCTGCTTGCGGGAGCGCCGGTGCGGCTCGGGCGGGAGACGTTGACCGGCATGAACGACGTGGCGCAGTCGCGTCGTGAGCTGCAACGACTCGAACAGGATTGTCTGCGATCGAAAGAAAGACTCTATGAGCTAACGCACCGGTCGCAGCCGCGCGTTGTTTATCTTCGAGCCACGCCTGGGCCAGGCACACAGGCGGGCGGCGCGGCGAGCCACATCAAGGGCGTTGTTGAAGGACTCCAGACGCTTGGCGCGCACGTTGAAATAATCAGCAACGATCAAATTGCCGGACTCAACTTTCCCCGATTTACTGTTATTCCGCCGCAACCCGGAGGCGGAAGCAGGGCGCTTTTCGATATTCACAACAACCTCGTTTTTACACGCGGCGCGGTGCCGCTGATCGAGCGTGCCGAGCCGGATTTTATTTATCAACGATATGCGCGGTTTAGTTGGGCGGGCGTGGTGGCGGCGATGCGGATCAAGCGGCCGTTGTTTTTGGAATACAACGGTTCGGAGGTTTGGGTGGGCCGGCACTGGGACCGCGTGGGAAGTCTCGATCTGTTGGAGCGTTACGAGCGATTGAACCTTGACGCTGCGGCGCGTATTTTTGTCGTTTCGGAGGTAGAGCGCCGGAACCTCGAAGCGCGCGGGGTGCGTGCGGAGAAGATCGTTGTTAATCCGAATGGTGTGGATGTGGAGCGGTTTCGACCTGGTGTCGGCGGTGTGGAAGCCAGGCGTGAAGTGGGAATAAGAGATGATGAGGTTGTGGCGGGTTTTGTTGGGACGTTTGGTCCGTGGCACGGCGTTGAAAAGCTCGCGGAGGCGATTAAATCGATCACGACGGGCGGCCACGGAGTGCCGCCCCTACAACGACCCAACGTGCGGTTTTTGTTGGTAGGGAGTGGGAGTTTGCAGGCGGAGGTTGAGACGCAACTGGAGAGTGAGACGAAGGCGGGACGAGTAATCTTCACTGGCGCCGTCGCGCACGATCGAGTGCCGAAGCTTTTGGATGCTTGCGACATACTGGTTGCGCCGCACGTTCCGCTTGCCGACGGCAGTGAGTTTTTCGGTTCGCCGACGAAGATTTTTGAATACATGGCGATGGGAAAGGGAATCGTTGCGAGCCGTCTGGGCCAAATCGGCGAAGTGCTTGTTAATGAAGAGACGGCGTTGCTCGTCGAGCCTGGAAATGTCGATGAGCTCGGGAAGGCGATCGTGAGATTGATCGAATCGGAAACGTTGCGGATGCGTTTAGGTGCGCGTGCGCGCGAGGTTGCGGAGCGGAAGCACACGTGGATGCACAACGCTCAGCGCGTGCTCGATGCATATCAGGATTTAAAGGGATGAGTAGTCTGGCTGAAGAAAAACTACGCGCGCGCGAGCAATGGGGCCAGGATCCGTGTGGCGCCGAATACGTTCGCGATCACGAGCTGAGTACACGCGAGTTCTTCGACAACGTTGAGCGACACAGATACAGCGAGTACGCCGCCTGGATGCCGCGGCTGATGGGCTTTGATAAGTTTCGCAATGCGCGACTGCTTGAAATCGGCTGTGGCATGGGCACCGACCTGTTGCAGTTTGCGCGTGGTGGCGCGCGTTGCACCGGGGTCGATCTTACGCCACGCTCGATCGAGATCACGCGCCATCGTTTTCGTCTGTACGACGCTGACGGCGCTTTCATGATCTCTGACGGCGAACACTTGCCGTTTCGTGACGAGAGCTTCGACGTGGTTTACTCGAACGGAGTCCTGCATCACACGCCCGACACGGCGGGTGCGATACACGAGGTGCATCGCGTGCTCCGGCCGGGTGGAACAGCGAAGGTAATGCTTTACCATCGCAATTCTTTGAACTATTGGATCGAGATCGTGTTGCGGCGAGGCGTGTTGGGCGCTGAATTTTTGCGTGGGCGATCGGCGGAGGAAATCATGAGCCGTGTGATTGAGTTCAGCGATCACGAGGCGCGGCCATTGGTGAAGGTTTACAGTCGCAAAGAAGCGCGTGAGTTGTTCAGTTTGTTCAAGACTGTGACAGTGGACGTGGAGCAATTAACTCGCGCTGAGCTGCGTTTCGTTTCCCCGCTCGTTTCAGAGTCGATGTTTGAGAGACTGCGAAAGCGGATTGGTTGGAACGTGATCGTCACCGCTATCAAGTGAAAGAATTTCACGCAAAGGCGCAAAGTAAAAGCCGCAAAGGGGTGTTCTTTCCGCCTTTGCTTTCTGCGCGCCTTTGCGGGAAAAAACAGCTCGCCATACTCTTCGCGTTGTTACTCGTCGCGATCAGCGTACGTGTCCTCACGCTTCAGTTCATGCGTGCGCACCTCAACGATCCGGCGTGGTTCCAGACCGGTTCTTACGCAAAGTTTGATCGACAAGCGCGCGACATTCTCGACGGGCGGCAAAACCTCTTCTGGATCGACGACGCAACGCGCACGGACCTCGTCCAGTATCCACCGGCATTTCCCGCGCTGGTAGCATTGATCTACAAAGTTTCCGGCGATGCTTCGGCTTACTCAGCTCAACTGGTGTTGTGGACTGTCGATGTGGTGCTGTCGTTATTACTGATCGCAGGCATTGCTGCGAGTGCTTTCGGTTGGCGCGCAGCGATTGCAAGCGGCTTTCTTGTTGCGCTCTCAGCACTCTTCGCGATGTACGGCGCTTATCCTTCGGCGGATGTTCCCGCTACATGGTTTGTGCTCGGCGGCAACTGGCTGTTGTTGCTGGCGTTGCAACGCCGCAATCTGTGGCTGGCGATCGGCGCGGGCGCGTTGCTCGGCGTCGCGTGCTGGTTTCGAGTGAATCCGTTGTACTTGTTCGTCGGTTGGGCGTTTGCGCTACTCATTTTGATCCCCGGAACGTGGCCGTTGAAGTTGAAGCTGAGCGCGGCGGTGTTGCTGGCGACGGTGGTTGTGATCTCTCCGATCGTGATTCGCAACTATCTTGTGTTTCCGGATTTCACGCCAACCGGGGGAACAATCGGCGTCAACCTTTGGGAGGGTCTCGGCGAAACAGAGCTCGGCCGGCAGCATGGCTTTCTATTCGGCGACGATAAGTTGAAAGAGCATGAGCGCGTTAAGATGGGCTGGCAGGTGGATCAGCCGCTCGATCTTCAATGGCCGGACGGGATTCGACGCGACCGCGAACGCACGCGCGAGTCGCTCGCGTTTATCAGGCAGCATCCGATCTGGTATTTCGGCGTGATGCTCGGGCGGATGTGGGGAATGTTGAAAGTCGCCGGCGAGCCGGTGCCGTACTGCGGCATCAGCGGGATAAACGTGACCAGCAGAAAGTGTCTGCCGCCGAACTGGCAAGGCGGAATCGTAGGGCTGGGCGTGAACGTGTTGGGGAGCATTCAGAGTGTCGTGCGCTATCTTTTTCTGCCGCTGGTCGCGTTTGGGATCTACGTCGCCGCGCGTAAAGATTGGCGGGTTGCTTGTGTGCTACTCGTGACCGTACTTTACTATCTTGTGCCGGGCACGTCCGCGCACACCGAGATACGTTACGTCTTGCCGATGCATGGGGTGTTGATCGTGTTCGCCGGCGCGGGAGTCGAGCAGTTTTTTCACGCAAAGGCACAAAGAAGCAAAGGCGCAAGTGAGAACGATAAAATTTCCGAAGGTTTAACTTGAGTTCTGACATTAAAAGCATAGCCAATCCACTGCCGCGCGAGATGATGGAGCACACGTATCCGATCCTCTTTCGCGTGGAGCAATCACACTGGTGGCACATCGGAAGGCGACGCATTCTCGCGGGCTTTGTGAAAGACATTTGCCGGCGCGTGACCGATCGTCGCCCGCGCATTCTCGACGTCGGTTGCGGCACAGGCGCGAATCTTCTGATGCTCTCGAAGTATGGAGACGCGGAGGGCGTTGATATTTCGGAAGATGCGCTTGCGTTCTGTCGCGAGCGTGGGCTCGACAAGGTAAAGCTTGGCGCCGGTGAAGAACTGCCGTACGAGGATGGCACCTTCGATCTCGTGACTGCGTTCGACGTCGTCGAACACATGGACGACGATCTCGCCGGACTGAAAGAGATGCGACGAGTGTTGCGGCCCGGCGGGCGCGTGCTGCTGTTTGTACCGGCGTTCATGTTTCTGTGGGGTTTGCAGGACGACGTCAGCCATCATCGCCGTCGTTATCGCATGTCGGAATTAAGGCGTGTGCTGGAAGAGGCGGGATTCGAGATCGAACGCACGACTTACGCGAACATCACGTTCTTCTTCCCGATTCTGCTGATGCGGAAACTGATGCGCATCACCGGCATCAAAGCTGAAAGCGAAAACAACATCAACGTGTCTGCACTCAACGGCGTTCTTGGTCGAGTGTTTGGGGCGGAGAGTTCAATCCTGCGCTATATGAACTTGCCGTTTGGAGTATCGGGATTGTGTGTAGGAAAGGCCGCGGATTAACGCGGATTCGTACGGATTAGTTCGTGCTGCTCAATCGCTCGATAATTTGCTTTGGTGGTGAGGATTGGTGGTATCACCATCCGCACTCCAAGGCCCATCTGATGCGCAAGTTTGCGCGGGCCGGGAATAAGGTCATCTTCGTTAATTCGATTTCGATGGGGTTGCCGGGGCTGGCCCATAAGGATCTGTTGCCGCGCATTAGACGCAAGCTCGGAAGTTATTCAAAACTGGCCCGCCGCACGAGTGAGGGGATTACGGTCGTGTCACCCGCGAGTCTGCCGTTTTTCGGCAGCGCGGCGGCGCGCTCGATCAATCGTCGTTTGCTGGGAGCGCAGATCAAACGTCTCGCTCGCAGCCGCGGACTGGTCAACCCTATCCTCTGGATTGCGATACCTACTGCCGCCGACATGATTGGCGCGTTTGATGAGTCGGCAGTGGTCTATCAGGTGTCTGACAAGTATGATGCGAACACGATGGATCATGCTACCGATCCGGCACTGATACGCCGCCTTCACGAAAAGGCCATCGACGCCGCCGACCTTATCTTTTACTCAGGCCGCAAACTATTTACCGAAGCAACGCGCGGATGCGAACGTTCGCACTTGCTCGAACAGGGCGTGGATTACGATCATTGGCGACGCGTTGGCGAAGGGGCGGTGGAAGTCGCGCCGGAGATCGCTAATATTCCGCGACCGCGTTTGGGATACTTCGGTGCAATAGAACCGTGGTTAGTCGATCAGGAGTTGATTAAACGCGCGGCGCGCGAGCGGCCCGAGTGGCAGTGGGTGTTCATCGGCAACAAGTCTCGTGGGCTGGAGATCGAAGACTTGCCGAATACACACTTTCTGCCCCCAGTCGCGTATGCGGATCTTCCCGCGTATGCGGCTGGATTCGACGTTTGCGTGCTGCCGTGGGAAACTGAGCAGTCTTTTACGAGCTATGGCTCGGCGATCAAGGTGCGCGAGTATCTTGCGACAGGAAAGCCGGTAGTGATTTCGCCGTTGCCGGAGTATGAGCCGATGCGCGACGTGCTCCGCATCGCTCGCACGCGCGACGACTTTATTCGTTTGGTTGAAGAGGCGCTGCACGATAAAGATCCGGCGGACGCTGCAAGACGACAGGCTGCTGTCGCTTCGGGCACGTGGGACGCGCGGGCTGAGTGGGTGAGTGAGTTGATCGAAAGAGTACTGGTAGAAAAGTAGCCACGGCTTAAAAACTTGTATGAAGCAGGTGTTGCAGAACAGAAAGACCGGCAGGCCGTTTGTCGGCGAAGTGCCGGTGCCGGCGTTGCAGAAGGGACGTGTGTTGGTGCGCACGGTTGCTTCGTTAATCAGTGCGGGGACAGAGCGAGCGGCGGTCGAGCTCGTCAGCAAGGGTTTGGTCCAGGAGGCGCGGCAGCGACCGGATCTGGTCAAAGCGGTGGTTGCGAAGGTCAAGAACGAAGGACTGCTTAACACGTTTGCTTCCGTGCGCGACAAGATGGCTGCATCGCAGGCGTTGGGCTATAGCGCCGCCGGCATTGTTGCGGCGGTAGCGGACGACGTGAGCGAGTTCCGAGTTGCTGATCGTGTGGCGTGCGCAGGTGTCGGTTTTGCTTCGCACGCGGAAGTGTTGTCAGTGCCGAAGAATCTCTGCGCGCATCTGCCGGAAGGCGTCAGTTTTGAGTCAGGCGCGTACGGCACGCTCGGCGCGATCGCTTTGCAGGGAGTGAGGCTGGCTGAACTGACGCTCGGTGAGTCGGTAGTCGTGATCGGTCTCGGTTTGGTGGGCCAGCTTACGGTCCAACTGCTCAAGGCGAATGGCTGTCGCGTGTTTGGACTTGATCTCGATGAGTCGCGCGTGTCGCTGGCGCTCGAGCTGGGTGCTGACAAAGCAATCGTCTCGAACGACGAAGCCGCCGGCGCGATCGAGGCGTGGACGCGTGGCCACGGCGCTGACGCAGTCCTGATCACGACGGCGACTGATTCGAACCAGCCAATCGAGCTTGCGGCGCGAGTGTCGCGTTTGA
>DATENQ010000368.1:0-6892 GCA_035275005.1 Pyrinomonadaceae bacterium
CCGTCTGTCGATTAATTTCCGGAACGGGCGGCCACGGAGTGCCGCCCCTACATTTCGTTCTGTGTTTTCGGATGGCCTTCTTGTGGTTTTTGGATCGCCGTCTTTATCACACGCGCGATTTGCTAAGAAAAACTCGCGCTACGTTCTCCGTTTTCACGGCATTCTCATTGCTAGAGAAGGTTTCTCCTTTTTTCTTACAACTCAATAGCGCCGGCGCTTAGCCAGCTTTCAGGAGGTAATTATGCTAAGCAAAAGGATCGTACCGTTTTTGCTGCTAGTAGCCGCTCTCCTTGCGACTTCCTCAGCATTGGCCCAATCAACTGCAACACTCCAGGGAACCGTAACCGATTCCAAAGGAGCAGTGTTGCCAAATGCAACTGTGGTCGTCAGAAATAGAAGTACATCTTCTGAGCGCACCACGCAAACCGATACCGATGGCAATTATCAACTGGCCGCCTTGCCCCCCGGAGTTTATTCCGTCGAGGTGCGCGTCGAGGGTTTCAAGACCGGGCTAGCGGATTCGGTGACACTCGAAGTCGCCAAAACCGCGGTCCAAAACTTTCAAATGGATGTTGGCGCCATCTCCGAACAGGTGCTGGTTTCCTCGGATGTTCCGGTGATCGAGACCGCAACCACCTCGGTGGGCACCGTTATCAACCAGCGCACCGTTCAGGAAATCCCGCTCAACGGCCGGCACTTTGTCGATCTCGGCCTGCTACTTCCCGGTTCCGTAACGCCGCCACAAAATGGGTTCCTGACAGCGCCGCTGCGTGGTCAGGGCTCATTCGCATTCAACACGGCGGGCAATCGGGAAGACACCGTTAACTTCATGATTAACGGCGTCAACCTCAACGACATGGTCCAGAACCAGATCACGTTCCAGCCGTCAATCAACACCGTGCAGGAATTCAAGGCCGATAATTCAACGTTCAGCGCCGAGTATGGTCGCAACTCCGGCGCGATCGTAAACATCCTCACGCGTTCCGGCTCCAACGATTATCACGGCGAGTTTTTTGAGTTTCTCCGCAATGAAAAGCTCGACGCTCGCAATTTCTTCGACGCTCGCAAGCCGCCGTTCAAGCGTAATCAGTTTGGACTCAACATAGGTGGCCCGCTGCACTTGCCACACTTCGGCGAAGGCGGCTCACCGTTTAGTTACAACGGCAAGAACCGGACCTTCTTTTTCTTCAGTTATGAAGGATTGCGGCAACGGCAGGGATTAACGCTCACCAGCAACGTCCTGACCCCTGCGCAGCGCGCTGCCGTAACGAATTCCGCCGTCGTGAAATTGTTGCCGTTGATTCCGCTACCCACGAGTATCGATAACGGTATTGGCAGGTTTGCGGGCGCAGGCACGGCGCCGGTCGATATCGATCAATATACCGGCGACGTGAGTCACAACTTCAACTCCAACGATCGTCTCCATGTTTACTACGCTTTCCAGCGAGACAAACGCGGCGAGCCAAATCTTCAAGGCAACACCCTTCCGGGCTTCGGCGATACACGACAATCAACACGACAGATCTTCACGCTTAACGAGACGCACATCTTTGGTCCTAACCTGACCAACGAGGCGCGGCTCGGATTCAACCGCATCAACATCACCTTCACTCCCAATTTGCAGGTGAATCCTCGCGATTTCGACATCATCAACGGCATCAACGATGACATCGGGCTGCCGCAAATCAGCATCACCGGATTTAACTTCAACATCGGTGGTCCGGCCGGTTTCCCGCAAGGACGCGCGGACACCACGGTTGTTGTTTCAGACACGCTCAACTATCTGAGAGGGAACCACTCGTTCAAGTTTGGTGGTGAAGGCAGGCGTTTCTACAACAACAATTTCACTCTCGATACCGGCCAGTTCGTCTTTCCAAATCTGGCCAGCTTCATGGATGGAAGAGCTACCTCTTTCAGCATTACGATTGGTGACCGCTCCAGCGCGATTATCCAGAACGCCCTCGGCTTTTATGTTCAGGATAATTACAAGGTGCGGCCGAATGTGACTCTCGAGCTCGGCTTGCGCTACGACTGGAACATGACACCAACCGAGCGCTTCAACCGGTTTATCGTTTTCGATCCGACCACGGGCTCACTCGCTCAGGATGGTTCCCAAATTGACGGGGTCTACGAAGAGAACAACAAGAACTTTCAACCACGCGTGGGCATTGCCTGGGATCCGTTCAAAGATGGCAAGACGTCGGTTCGCGCGGCCTATGCGATCCTGACGGATCAGCCCGTAACGAATGTTGTTACCGGGCTCGCTTCAAATCCGCCACTCGCCGACCCGCGTGCGATTAGCACGGTGCTTCCAAACCTGATCACGTTGCAGAATGCGGACACGGTCGCTCGGGCCGCGGGACTCTCGCCGAATACGGTGTCCCACGACTTTGATAACGCTTACGTCCAGTCGTGGAACTTCAATATTCAGCGTGAGGTCGCGCGCGATCTCGGCGTTACGATTGGCTATGTGGGATCGAAGGGAACACACCTGAGGATTTCGCGAAACATCAACCAGCGAGTCAATGGTGTGTTACCGTTTGCGAGTCTTCCGGCTAACGATCCTTTCCGTCCGAATGTGCCTCTCGTCAACATCATTCAGATCGAAGGCACGGGAAACTCGAGCTACAACGCTCTCTGGCTTACCGCCACGAAACGTCTGTCGCGCGGCTTCCAGTTCAATGCTTCGTACACATTCTCGAAGTCGATCGATTACAACTCACTGAACAGCCAGGGGGTGGTGATCCAGGACAACTTTAACGTGCGCGGCAGCCGGGGACTTTCAGATTTCGATGCGCGACACCGATTTGTGTTCAGCGGGATCTATGAGTTGCCGTTCCATGGCAATAAACTGACGGAGGGTTGGCAGTTAGGAACGATCGTACAGTCGCAGAGTGGTAATCCGGTGAACATCGTCGTCAACAACGCAGCGTTGACGGGTGTTAACAATACTGTCAGACCAAATGTGACTGGTCCGATCGACATTCTCGGTACGCCGAATCGCTGGTTTGATATTACTCCGTTCGTCGTGGTGCCGAACACATTCGGTAATCTCGGCCGCAACGTGGTGATTGGACCAGGATTCAACAACACCGACTTCTCGGTGATTAAGAGGACGTACTTAACGGAAACGCAGTTGATCGAGTTTCGCTGGGAAGTTTTCGATGTATTCAACCATGCGAACTTTGGTCAACCGGGACGTGTGGTGGGAACCGCAAACTTCGGGCAGATTACTAATACGCGTTTCGCGACGGGCGACTCCGGATCGTCGCGACAGATGCAATTTGCGCTGAAGTATAAATTCTGATTTTTAGCCGCAGATGGACGCAGATGAACACAGATCAGAATTCTTGATCTGCGTCATCAGCGTTTATCTGCGGCTAATTTGTTTTCGAGCCGCGAGATAAAATCCTCTAACTTATCGTCTGCCATTCTCTGAGCATGGATGGTGGCAAGCTGGTAAATCGGCTTGCGACGCTGGTAAAGCTTTAACGCCTGCTCGCGTGTTCTTCCGAGTGGGCGATCCTCTTCGGAAGCTTTAATTCTCCCCCAGCAGACTTCAAAAGGAACGTCCAGCCAAATACTCAGACAACCGCGCTGATCGATCAGATCGCGATTCGTTTTCTCAATCCAGGCGCCACCGCCGAGCGCGATGACACCAACCGGAATCGTCTTCAAAGTTTCGCGCAGCGTGTTTGACTCGATCGCGCGAAACGCAGGTTCACCTTCTTCGGTGATCAGTTGTGCGGGAGTTCGACCCTGACGTGCGGTGATTACGTCGTCAAGATCGATCACAGGGACGTCGAGGCGCCGGGCCAGCGCGCGTGCGATCTTGCTCTTGCCGCAACCCATGAAACCGGTGATTACGATTGGTCTCTCTAACGTCATCTCTTTGTGAGCGATTCGAGCAACCGAAAGAATTCGGGAAACGAGATGGCAACGCACTCTGAGCCTTCGATTTGCGTCTCGCCTTTTGCGATCAGCGCGGCGACTGAGAAGGCCATTGCGATGCGATGATCGTTGCGCGAGTCGATTAGAGCGCCGTGCAATTGCGTTGGTCCGGAAACCCATAGGCCGTCTTCAAACTCTTCAACCTCGGCGCCCATCGCGCGCAGGTTCAGCGCCGTGGTCGCCAGCCGGTCGCTCTCTTTCAGTCTCAGCTCGCCGGCGTCTTTAATTCGAATGCCACCCGAGATCTGCGAACCAACAACTGCCAGTAACGGCAGTTCATCAATCAACGATGGGATTATTGCTCGACCCAGAGTTCGATCCGTCTCGTTGGCTAAGGCATTAATACCCCCGCGGACGTTGATGATTCCGAAGGGTTCGTTGCGTTCCGTTTGCACGTCATCGGTTGAGATGTCAGCGCCCCACGATCTCAGCACTGAGAGAAATGCAGCGCGCGTCGGGTTGAGACCAACTCCGTCGATCGTGAGTTGCGATTGCGGCAGGAGCATGGCTGCGGCGACGAAATAGGCTGCGGATGAAACGTCTCCGGGAATCGTGACGGCTCCGCCGTTAAGATGTGCGGGGCCGTCAACTGAAATGGAGAGGCCTCTGTTGGTTGTTACCGGTACACCGAAGCCGTTGAAGAGTCGTTCGGTGTGATCGCGCGAAGGAGTAGTTTCGATCACGGTGGTCCGGCCCTCGGCGTTTAGTCCGGCAAACAGGATCGCTGACTTCACCTGGGCGCTGGCGACCGGAAGTTTGTAAGTGATCGGATTCAGTTTCGCTGATCCATGGACCGTCAACGGTGCTTTGCCATCCGTTGCTTCGATCTTCGCGCCCATCAATTCGAGTGGCTCGATGATGCGGCGCATTGGTCGCGAGCTGAGCGATTCGTCTCCGATGAGTTCCGCGGTGAGATCGTGACCGGCCAAAACGCCCGTCAGTATTCGCAAAGTCGAACCGCTGTTGCCGCAATCCAACGGGCGGCGTGGCGCGACGAATTTTTGATCACCAGCGAAGACGAGTTTTTGATCGCGTTGTTGGATGGAGACGCCGAGCTCCTGAAGACAAGATACTGTTGAGGCGCAGTCGCGTGCGGTCGAGAAGTTTGAGATCTCGGAACTTTCCGAAGCAAGTGCGGCAATTAGAGCCACTCGGTGAGATATTGATTTATCTCCCGGCAGTCGTATCCGGCCGTTGATCTGGCGTGCGGAGCTTAGTCTCATAATGTCAGATTCTGTACGTAAGGCGACATTAGTCCCCTTGTTATGCTATAAAGTATTCATCCCGAGCGTCGATTCCCTCCAGTCGGGATTTCCCCCGAAATAATATGCAAGGTGGGTGGTTTATCCCGATGTCTAGCGCGGTCTCCGCAATCATCTATCCGACTGTCCTCGTGGCAGAAGATTCAGAAGACACCCGCATTATGCTCAAGCGGGCCTTCGAAATGAAGGGATACCATGTTTTCGAAGCTGAAGACGGGCTGCAAGCACTCGATATAGCTCGGAAACATCGACCGAGCCTCATGTTAGTTGACCTGAATATGCCGGTTCTCGATGGTTTGGAGACAATCAAGCACTTTCGCGAACTCGAGGGAGATGGCGAGCACATTCCGATCGTCGCGATCACAGCCTACGACGTCTACGGCATGGAAGAGGCCGCGTTCGAAAACGGTTGCAGCCGTTACCTGAGTAAGCCACTCGATTTGGAAGAGCTCGATCGCACTCTGAAGGACCTGGGATTTATCGTTTGAATTTAGCTGCAGATTTACGCGGGTGAACGCAGATCTGAATCTGTGTTCATCCGCGTAAATCTGCGGCTAAATTCTCCTATTCTTGACATGCGCGCATCCAGCATGTTACACCGTCGAACTCCTTGTGACCGTAGAGACTACCGAGCTAAGTTTGCCCAGCCGCATTGACACGGTTGCTGCTGCGGCCGCCGCCGTTGCTGAGTTTGTAGGCCGTTCAGGCGTCAGTGAAGACGCTGCGTTCGGAATCGACATGGCTGTGCGCGAAGCCGTGACCAACGCAGTTCTCCATGGCAATCGTCAGGATGAGGGCAAGACGGTTGATATCATTTTGAAAAGCTTACCTGACGCTGTTGAAATCAGCGTGCACGACCAAGGAGCAGGTTTCAACCCGGAAGAAGTCCCAGATCCAACAGCACAAGAGAACATTTTAAAAACTTCGGGCCGTGGCATCTTTTTCATGCGCAGTTTTATGGACGAAGTCGACTGGTCGATAAGACCTGGCGGTGGTACAACGGTGCGCATGCTCAAGCGACGTTAATCGCAATTGCATAAAGGAGATTTCTGAAATGGCTGAGTTGAATATCAACGAGCGTCAAGCCGGAGATGTCACCGTTCTTGACATGAGTGGAAAGATAACCATCGGTGAAGGTAGCGTGGCGCTGCGCACTGCGATCCGGCGACTCCTCGAAGAAGGCAAGAAGCGCATTCTTTTGAATCTTGCGCAGGTGAGCTACATCGATTCGAGCGGCATCGGCGAGCTGGTTTCCAGTTATACGGCTATCGGCAAAGACGGCGGACAGCTCAAACTGCTCAATCTCACACAAAAGCTCCAGGATCTACTGACGATTACAAAGCTCCTGACTGTCTTCGACGTCTACGATAACGAGGCCGAGGCACTCAACAGCTTCAAATAGAACGGAGAAAGTAATGGCTGAGCTCGATGTGAAAGAACGGCAAGCCGGAGATGTCACTATTCTCGATATGAGTGGTGAGGTGCGGATTGGCGAAGGAAGTGTCGCCCTGCGGGATTCCATCAGGAAACTGGCGGACAGCGGCAAGAAGAATCTTTTGCTGAATCTCGCGGGCGTCAAGTATATCGACTCGACCGGCATCGGTGAGTTGATTGCCAACTACACGACCGTCACTCGTCAGGGTGGCCAGCTCAAGCTGCTGAATCTAACGGAGCGCATT
>DATENQ010000369.1:0-15934 GCA_035275005.1 Pyrinomonadaceae bacterium
CTTGCCCCCGCTTTTTGAATCGCGACAGCGGGGGCAAGCCCCTCTTCCTGACTTGTTCTCTATACAGTTGCTCAGAAATTATGACTCCGGAGCGGTGGCAGCAGGTTAAGGAGATATGGTGGTCCACCGAAACAGATTACCGATTTCAAAGACATGTTAATTACCGGTTTTGCGTGGACAAGCGACGGGAAAAAGTTGGTGTGTACGCGTGGCTCTTGGCTGCGCGATGCAGTGCTGGTTACGGATTTGAAGTAGAGTTTGGAGAATGACAAATGGACCTGCGGGTATTGCTTACAACCTTTGGAATGATTTTTCTCGCCGAGATGGGCGACAAAACGCAACTCGCGGCGATGACAATGGCCGCGGACACAAAGAAACCGTGGGCCGTGTTTCTCGGCGCGAGTCTGGCACTGACAGCGGTTTCGGCGTTGGGAATTTTGGTGGGAAGTGTTGTCGGTGATTACGTGCCGCTCGAGTGGATAAAGCGAGTGGCGGCGGTGGCGTTTATCGCGATTGGTGTGTTGATGCTGCTTGGAAAATTCTGATGCCTCAGACTCCCCACATCGAACGACACTTCACGTCGAGTGAAGTCGTTCGCGATGTTGTCATCGGAATGGCTGATGGTCTGACGGTGCCATTTGCGCTGGCGGCAGGATTGACGGGCGCCATCGATCACACGGCCATCATCGTTACCGCCGGACTCGCGGAGATCGCGGCGGGTTCGATCGCGATGGGCCTGGGCGGTTACATGGCCGCAAAGAGCGACGCCGAGCACTACGCGAAAGAACGCGAACGCGAGAAGCGCGAAGTGGTGGAGATTCCGCACGAGGAGATGCGCGAAGTTGCTGAAGTGTTTCAGGCGTACGGGCTCAGCGAGGATGAAACATGGCCCATCGTGCAGGCGTTGAAGCGCCAGCCGCGCAACTGGGTTGATTTCATGATGCGCTTTGAGCTGGGCCTCGAGAAACCTGATCCGCGCCGTGCTCTCACCAGTGCGTTGACGATCGCGGGCGCTTACATCGCCGGCGGCTTGATTCCCCTCTCGCCTTACTTCTTCGCACACACGACGTCAACGGCCTTGCTGTATTCGGTCGGGTTTACCCTCGTGGCATTGTTGGTTTTCGGATTTGTGAAAGGGCGCTTTACCGGAACTCGTCCCGTGAGGAGCGCCCTTCAAACTGCATTCATCGGAAGTGCCGCCGCGGGCGCAGCCTTCGCCATCGCCCGCTGGATCGGCGGATAGAATTTGAGCCGCAGATGAACGCCGATAAACGCAGATCTGATTTGCGTTCATCCGCGTTCATCTGCGGCTCAAATATTTAATTCTTCGCTAACACGACCGGGGCGTTCTCGGCGGCGCGGATGCTCTCGAAAAACTTCCGCACTGATTCGTAATCCGCGGGAGCGATGGTCGTGGCTTTCTGTGATAACTGGCGCTTGAACACCAGCTCGTTATTCTTCACTTCGTAACTCGTCACATATGAACCGAACGGCGTCTCGATCTTCACTGCATCCGGAACTTCGTCAACAGTAAACCCGGACGGTAACTTGACCTGGACCGTTTCCGAGTAAGCATTCGCTCGCAATACGACCGGATGCTTGCGCGTCGCTGCGGTCAACGCCAGTCCTTCACGACGCGACACAATCGCAGGCTTGAACACCAGCAACCGTCCCTGCATTAGTTGACCATACTGGTTCGCGCTAAATTCAACATTCAGCGTGAATCGACCGTCAGCAGAGTTGTCGGACGGCTCCATCTTGTTCAGTCGCGCTGAAGTCGCGCCGGACGTGAGCCAGCGTTCGATCATGCCGGTGTATTCCGGTTTCGAAAGCCGTCGAAACTCGGTGCGAAACCGCGCAGCCGTCTGCCCGTTTGCTTGTTCCTTAATCTGTCCGGCAATCGCACCATCTGCCTGCAACTCCAACGTCGCGAAACGTTCGAGCTGATTCATCTCCGGCGGCGTGACCGGCATGCGCACCAGCTCAGTTTCACCTTTCGAATCGATCAGCGCGAGGCTGCCCTGAAGATAAAACGGCAGGTCGCCGATCGGTGTTTCTTCGTCAGTCGGATCGAAGATCAACATCCGGCCGAGCGTCGGGTGCTGAATGATCGTGCTCGCCTGAGTTTGATCGCTGACCTTGACGGCGATGATGCAGTGATTGAACTGTTGCGGCGAAGGCCACGAGGCGCGCACGTAATTCGGATCGCCGGAATAGATGCTCACCGGAATGGCAACAATCCCGACCACTTTGAGCATGGCGCGCATCAGGTTCGCTTTGTCTTTGCAGTCGCCGTACGACTTCGCAAAGACCTCGTTCGATGCGTGTGGGCGATAACCGCCGCCACGCCCGAGCCCGGTTTGAATCGAGATGTACTGGATGTTTTGAACGTACCGGGCAATCGCGCGAATCTTCTCGAGCTCAGTTTTTGAGAGCGCCGTGAGCTCCATGGCCTTTCGCGCCAACGCGTCGTCAACGATCACCTGCGGATCTTCCAGCTCACTCATCCACGCCGCAACTTCGCCCCAGTTTGAAAACGTCTTGATCGACAACGATGCGGTCGCGGGCGGGTAATAGCTGACTGCCAATCGCGGCACGAGATGCGTCAAACTCGGGCTCAACGGCTCAAGCGGAACCGGCGGAAGGTTTGAGAGCTCCCACGAATAGCTTGTGCCATTAACTCTCGGTTCGATCTTCGGATAGTTGAAAGTGACCGCTTCCGCACGCCAGCCTTCGGGAAGCGTCAGGTTGTAACGCGAGCTGATTACGGGTAGCGAACTCTGGAATTCCCGGTCCGTCTGGCTAAAAACAGATCGATCCTCGGTGGTGTAGCTGTAAGCAAAGACTGCGCCCGTGTCGGCGGCATCACTGGCGGAGATTCTCCTGACGCGATACTCGTTGTAAACGTCGTTGAGATCGGCGGCGACGTCGAGTGTGTCGTCTTTACCGTAACGCTTTGTTTCGCTGCCGGGCCGGATCAGCCACGCGCGAAACTCTTTGACTTTGCCGACATCAGGAAGGTAGCCGACGTGGGCCACTGCAAACTCGCGTCCCTCGCGCCGAAGAATGCGAACAGCGTAGTTGTAGACTTCGGTGGTGCGCCCGTCAGACCCGATGGTGGTTGTTTGATCGTCTATGAGGACGACGGCGGGCACATCTTTGTCGTAGTCCGGGACCTTGATCGTCGCAGCCTGCTGCACCCACTGCGGAGTTTCATCGCCAGGCGCTGCGCTGGCAGACACTGCGAAGATCAATATCCCGAGGATCGCGATTCGTAATTTCATCAGTTTTATTTGGCCGCAGATTTACGCAGATGAACGCAAATCCGAATCAGCGTTTATTTGCGAAAATCTGCGGCCAAAACCTCCTATTAATTCGTTGCAGTCTGTTTCAGCGCGATGCTGTGATTGTCCTGCTTGTGCATCACGTCGAAATAGTTCTTGAGTGGACCATAAGATTCCACCGGGAACATGATCGAGCCATCACCGCCGAAGAAAAATTTGCGCTTGTAAACGAGCAGCGAGCCATCATTGCTGGCCATAATGCTGACCTCGTATTTGGAAATATCGCCGCTGCCGAAAGGCGCCGGAGCGTCAGCATTATCGAATGCATAACCCTTGGGCAGCTCGATGTCCACCTGGTCTTGTTCGGACCATGGGTAATGGAAGTAGATCGGGTACTTGCGACCCGTGGTGGCGAATAGCGGGCCTCGTCCGTGTTGGAAGAAGGCCGGCTGAATGAAGAGCCGTTTGCCGGTGCGCTGAGCGTAGTTGGGGATGCGCACGTGAAATGAATAGATTAACGGCTTGTCCTGATCGGTGACGTTCTCCATCTTGATGCCGGAGATCTCGGCCGCACTCATCTGCTCCTTCACTTCATCTCTCAGGCTTTCTTCGCGCTCGTTTTCTGACTCGTCGTCCATATCGTGTTTTCTTTCGATCGCGAAGTGGCCCGAGTACTCGAGGCTGACATCACCTTCAAGCGTGCCGTCGTCACCAAGTTTTAACTTCGCAGTTCTCTTAATCAGCGACTTCTCCGCCTTCGACATTGGTGTCTCAACCCAAACCGGTTGTTTGGGATCGGTAATCAATGCCGGTT
The DNA here is from genome assembly GCA_035275005.1 of Pyrinomonadaceae bacterium. Lineage (GTDB taxonomy): Bacteria > Acidobacteriota > Blastocatellia > Pyrinomonadales > Pyrinomonadaceae > PSRF01. The sequence continues at coordinate 4,099 of DATENQ010000369.1, forward strand.
GGCCCTCTTCCTGCCAGCGCAGCATTCCGAATGGAATATAGCTGTAACCGGGGTTGTAAAATTTCCAGGTGCCACCGACGTTGACCGCGATATTCAGCGGATAGACGAAGTAGCTGTTTGCGACGCCCTTATCGAAAAACTGATCGCCACGATCGGGCGAGAGCACGATGCGAGCATCGAACCCCGAGGCATTTGCGAGTGCTGCAAATAACCAGTCGATATCGACGCTTGTTCCCACGCCTCGCTTCAGTGTGTCTGATGGATTCTTGTTGTCTTTTAGACGAGCGCGTTCGTCAGGGGTCAGGCCGGAGACGTCGCTGCTGGCGTTCTTGATCTTGGTGCGACAGAATTCAAACAGTCGTTCCAGCTTCTCATCATCTGTTTTCGCGTCTGCGATCAATGTGGGCGCCAGTTTTTTGATTTCGTCGTTGGGCTTGATTAGCGATTTCGTCACGTCGTAGAAGCTCTTGGCATAGTCAGACCAGTACTTGTCAGCACTGATCTTCTCGTCACCTGCTTTTTGGTAATAGACCAGCATCCACGTCCTTACCTCGTTCTCCGGAGGCATGCGCGACTCGTCGTAGAGCGCGGGCACGTCGGTCATGGTGGTGCTGTAGAAGCCCTCTTTTTCTTTTACCCAGGGAGTCGGCTTGCCGTGGAACGTGATAGACCTGAAAGTCATGCCTTCGTAACTGTATGGCTTGATCAGGTACCGAACGCGTTGGACCGGTATATCGCGTTGAAACTGCAAACGAACGTTATCCGCGTTCGTATTCACCCAGACCTCACGCCAGCGGTATTCGATGATGCAGCCGGGTTCGACAGCGGGCATGGCAAATGAGCGAGCCTTGTATTTCAATCCGCTCGTTTTAACGACAGTGCGGTCGAAAATATCCTTTTTGTTTAGCTCAACAATCGAACCGTCGGGCTTGATCGTGCGGGCCGCGATATCGTTGATCTTGATCTCATTGCGAAAGATCCTGCCGTAGATCAGGTCGACCTTGCTTTGCGATTCCCGGCCACGGTCGGTGAATACTTTGACGCGGATGTAGTGGTTGAAGATCAGATCGCCGTCTGGATTGTCGTCAATCCTGACCTCCCAGAAGATGGCTTCAGCGTCTGCTTCTTTCTCAACAGTCGAAGTTTTCAGTGCCAGGTGGGCTGGATCGATAGGCTTCCAATCATCGCTGACAGCCAAGGCAGGAGCCGCGGAAACGGCAAGCAGACACAAAAATAGGGCAAATGGGAGGTAAAACGGGGGATACATTTTCATTGAAACTGGACCTTTCTTAAGACTTTCTAATAGTTGGCTCGCCCGGTCGCGAGATGTGGAAATTTGCCGAGGGTCCCAGGTAGTCGGCCCACGGATTCTAACCGAAAATTTGCAGGCTATTCAATCCCACGTTGGCGTCAACAAAGACGGTTACGTATAATTCCGGTAGCTTCATTATCCCAGCAATCAAAAACACTAAGCCGGCAACGCCGGCCAATGCCAGAAGGGAAAAGGCAATGGTTACTAAACTACAACGCTCCGACACAGTTGATCGCATTGCAGAGCTACTTGGGCCAAATGCGTCTGAACTGCTGGAACATACTTCACAGACGATCTCCAGGGAACATCTGCAACTTCCCGGCCCGGACTTTGTCGACCGCGTTTGGGCGATCTCGGACCGGTCTCCGGCAGTGTTGCGTTCGCTGCAGAGCCTGTTTAATTACGGCCGGCTCGCCGGCACGGGGTATGTGTCGATCCTGCCTGTTGACCAGGGAATCGAGCATTCGGCGGGGGCTTCGTTCGCGCCGAATCCGCAGTATTTCGATCCGGAGAACATCGTCAAACTAGCTGTGGAGGGTGGCTGTAATGCAGTTGCTTCAACCTTCGGCGTGTTGGGGACGGTGGCGCGGAAGTATGCGCATAAGATTCCGTTCATCGTGAAGATCAATCACAACGAGTTGCTGACCTTGCCGAACAAGTTCGATCAGGTGTTGTTTGGGACTGTTAAAGAGGCCCATAACCTCGGCGCGGTTGCGGTGGGCGCCACGATCTATTTTGGTTCTGACGAATCGACGCGGCAGATCACCGAGATCAGCGAAGCCTTTGCGCACGCGCACGAACTCGGCATGGCCTGCATTCTCTGGTGCTACCTGCGTAATCCGAAGTTCAAAACTCCTGAAGGCGATATGCACGCGGCGGCGGATCTAACGGCGCAGGCGAACCATCTCGGCGTGACCATCCAAGCCGATATCATCAAACAGAAACTTCCCGAGCGGAATGGCGGATACAAAGCTGTCGAACAGGAGCTGGGTAAGTCGTACGGAAAGACGAGTAAGCTCGTTTACGAGAAACTCACGACTGACAATCCGATCGATCTGGTGCGCTATCAGGTGGCGAATTGCTACATGGGCCGCGCTGGATTGATTAACTCCGGCGGCGAGTCCAAGGGCGCGAGCGATATGGCGGAGGCGGTTCGCACCGCGGTAATCAACAAGCGTGGTGGCGGAATGGGTCTGATCTCCGGTCGCAAAGCATTCCAGCGCCCGATGAGCGAGGGCGTGCAACTGCTCAACGCCATCCAGGACGTTTATCTCTCCGAAGAGATCACGATAGCGTAAGAATTTTTTAGCCGCAGATGAACGCAGGTTAGCGCTGATCAGAATCAGCGTTCATCTGCGTTCATCTGCGGCTAAATCCAGTTCATACCTTCAGCGCGTATATTCCTCCGTTGCAAGCTGAACCAGCACAAGAGAACGACGTTGCACTGCTAAAGGCGATCGCCGCCAGGGACGAGGTGGCCCTCGCGCAGCTCTACGATCGTTATCGCGCCATCCTGTTTGGCCTGCTGATGCGTATATTGAATAACCGCGAGGAGGCGGAAGACGTTCTCCAGGAAGTTTTCCTGCAGGTGTGGCGCAAAGCGCAAGACTTCGACGAAAGCCGAGGACGTCCATTCACGTGGCTGGTCACGCTGGCGCGCAGTCGCGGCATCGATCGACTGCGAACGCTCGCAGCCCGTGAACGCGTTGCCGAAGCCGGCGCGCGCGAACCGTCGGAAGAGATCTCGGATGCTGTGACCGACGCGTTCAAGTCAGAACAACGTGGTCTCGTTAGTGATGCGCTCGCCAAACTCCCCGACGAGCAAAAGCGCCCGATAATGCTTGCCTATTTCGAGGGTCTCACTCAGTCTGAAATCGCAACGAATCTGGGCGCGCCACTGGGCACAGTAAAAACTCGCATGCGCACCGGAATGATTCGACTGCGCGAACTGTTGGCCGCCCAGGGAGAGAGTTTTGGATTTTGAGTAAGCGGATGGTCCACGAAGAGTACAAGGAGATGATTCCGGCGCGCGCGCTATCAGCGCTCGACGCGGCGGAAGCGCAAGCGTTGAACGAGCATCTCGAAAACTGTGCTGAGTGCCAAAAGGAGCTCGAGGAGTGGCAAGCTACAGCGGCCAATCTGGCTCTGACCGCGGACTCGGTGGAACCATCTCCGGCAGTTCGTGAGCGCATCCTCGACGAAGTGCGAAAAGATCTTTCGTCAGCCCAGGTAGTGCCATTCAGATCCACGCCACGAAACATCTGGAGCTCCTTCGGTTCGTTGGGTGCGATGGCCGCCGTCGTAGTGCTCACTGCTTTGATTGTTGGCCTCGTTGTTATGTGGCGTCAGAACCAGTTAATGGAACAGGAGATGGCGCGAACGAAAGAGTTTGTTGAGCTGGTCACCACGCCCGGCGCGAGAGTAAGCGAGCTTAAAGGCATGGACCTGGCGGCGGGCGCGATGGCAAGTCTCGCTTATGACCAGAGTGGCCATGCGATGTTGATGGCAAAGAAGCTGCCCAGTCCGCCTCAGGGGAAGGCTTACCAGTTATGGTATATCGTCGGAAGCAAGCCTCCGATGCCTGGCAAGACTTTTTCGACCGACAATGCCGGCAAGGGAATGCTGACGGATCAGATGCCCAAAGAAGCGATGGACTCAGCAATCTTCGCCATAACCATGGAGCCTGAGGGCGGAAGTAGTGCACCCACCAGCCCCGTCTACCTGCGCTCTTTCGAAGTCAACTAATTTCGCAAAAGCTGGTACACTTCACACCACCATGGACAAGGGGAAACAACCACCACCAGTCGATAACTCTGTTTCGGACTCCACGGGGCAATACGATCTGCGCTTTGTTCTGTGGCGACAGTTCTGTGCGCAGTATCAAATTCCGGTCGATACGTTACCGAGCCAGTTGGACGACGAGCAGAAGGAATTGTGGGAAGAGATGAAGACGAGACGTTTGAAGTAAGCCACAGATTTACACGGATAACACGGATCAGAAAATAAGAAAGAGTATTCTGATCCGTGTTATCCGTGTAAATCTGTGGCTTAAAAATATCTTGTCAAAAATGGGTTGGTTAATCTCTCCTCACCGATTGTGGTAACTGGTCCATGTCCTGAATAAACCCTCACGTCATCGTCAAGCGTCAACAGTTTATTTTTGATTGAGCTGAGCAGTTGCTCGGTTGAGCCGCCGGGCAGATCCGTGCGACCAATCGAACCCGCAAACAACACGTCACCGACAAACACTGCTTGTTCAGAACGTTCGTAAAACACTACGTGACCCGGTGTATGGCCGGGGCAATGAAGTACTTCGAATTCGAGTTTGCCTACCGCGTACTTTTCGCCGTCAGTCCAATAGTGATCGACCGGCGGCGGCTCTTCAAAAGCGAAACCGAGTGCCGCCCACTGCGAGCGGGGGATGCCGATCCACGATGGCTGTTCAGGGAGCGCTTGATACATGAACTCGTCGCCTTTGTGCAGGCTGATTTGTGCCTCCGGCTTGAGTTTCTTGAGCGCTGCGACGCCCCCGACGTGGTCGAGATGTGCGTGCGTCAGCGTGATTGCCTGCAACGTCAGACCGCGTCGCTCGAGGGTCTCGACGATCCGTTCTGCCTCGTCGCCGGGATCGATGCAGATCGCCTGTTTTGTCTCTTCACAACCGACGATACGGGTATGTTGCTGAAACGCGGTGACGGTGATTTCTTCGATGATCATTGGCTTTGTATAATACTTAGCACAATGCCTGTAACTGCTCAATCAGCGCCGCTCGCCGCAGTCATCGATTCGATGACCACTGAAGGCGCGTCCGAGTTGACTGAACATCTCGACGCCGGTGCCTTGAAGTGCTACGCGTGCGGGCATCGATGCCTGATTAAGCTGGGCAAACGTGGTATTTGCAAGGTGCGATTCAACGAAGGCGGGCATCTTCGTGTGCCAACAAACTACGTCGCTGCCCTTGCCTGCGATCCAACCGAGAAGAAACCGTTTTTCCATGTATTGCCCGGTTCCGACACGCTGACGTTCGGGATGTTGGGCTGCGATCTGCACTGCGCCTATTGTCAAAACTGGCTCACGTCGCAGGCACTGCGCGACGACTCCGCCGGCACCAGCCCGAGCATGGTTTCACCGGAAAGGTTGGTCACGATGGCGCGAGCGCATGGCGCACAGATGATAGGCAGTAGTTATAACGAACCGCTGATCACGGCTGAATGGGCTGTCGACGTCTTCAAAAAAGCCAGGCCGGCGGGCTTCAGGACCGCGTTCATTTCAAATGGAAATGCGACTCCGCAAGTGCTCGACTACCTGCGACCGTGGACTGACTGTTACAAGATCGATTTGAAGTCGATGAACGACAAGAACTATAGACAGCTCGGTGGCGTCGTCGACAACATTCTCGAGACTGTGAAGATGGTCCACGAGCGCGGCTTCTGGGAAGAGATCGTGACGCTTGTTATTCCTGGCTTCAACGATGCGGAAGACGAGCTGCGCCGCGCTGCAGACTTCATCGCATCAGTCTCGCCCGATATTCCGTGGCATGTGACTGCGTTTCACCAGGACTACAGGATGACCGAGAACTCAAACACCACCGCGGAGCAGTTGATGCGGGCATGTGAGATTGGTCGTGAAGCGGGTCTCAACTACGTCTATGCGGGAAATCTTCCGGGCCGGGTCGGTCGCTGGGAAAATACTTATTGCCCATCGTGTGATGAGTTGCTGGTGGAGCGTTATGGTTACTTGATTAGACAGGTAAACGTCACGAGCGAAGGTCGTTGCCCCAATTGCTCAACTAATATTCCTGGAATCTGGAAATAAATTAACCGCAGATGAACGCGGAGGAATGCAGATCTGATCTGCGTTCCTCCGCGTTCATCTGCGGCTAAAACCTATTTTGCAGGAGTTAAGACCTTAGTCGCCTGTGAAGCTATCACCTGCCACTTGCCATCACGTTTCGCGTAGACATCCAGGAACCTGTACTCACCACTGATATCGATCGTCTTCTTCGTATTCGGATCTTTGTATTTCCCATTCTTGATAGTGCTGCGTCCGGCGATGTACGCGGCATCCGCACCTATTACCGTCACTTTCGGATCCACCATCTCAAACGAATCCGATGTGACGTCTCCTGATTCGACCGTGCGCACTTCGTCAGCCTTAGTTGCCACTGTTCCGTCCGGGTAGATAAGCACCGCATCATCCGCAACCACGCGACGAACGGCGTCGCCATTCTTAGTTTTGGGCGCGTCCATCCATTCACGTTCGAGCTTGAGTATTTCCGCTTCGATCGCGGCTGGATCAATTCTTTCTTTCGCCGGAGTTGCCGCCGCTACCGCATCATTCCGATTGGTTTCGCGGGCTGCGGGCTGGCATCCACTCAAAATCACGGCTGGCAGGATGACAAACAAAACGAGTGCGCTTCTTCTCATCGGTATCAAAACTCCTTTTACGTAGGTCAACAGCGTCCAAACTTCTACGCTAAACTCCCCGATCAGTCAACTTTTTGCAGATTCCCTCCAGATATTGACATCGCACTTTCTTCGGTATTATTGTTCGGCCCATAAAGCTTCCTACCTGTTTGTAGTGAACACGAAATTTCGAAAGGAGTAACCATGACTCGCTTTTTGAGATCCTCCAAAATCTGGTTACTAAGCCGAGCTTTGCTCGTAGTGATCACCTTAACATTTGCAGCTGGAGCATCATTTGCTCAAACTACTCGGGCACGCCCCAGTGCCGCGCCCGATGAAGCACCGGTTTTTAACGAATATCGAGGCGTGAAAATCGGCTGGCTTGCGGATGAGGTGCGCAAGAAACTGGGCAGTCCTGCGAATAAAGGAGAAGAGCAGGATTTCTATGTCTTCTCTGATTCCAAGGAAACTGCGCAGGTCCTATATGACAAATCGACCAGCAAGGTAACCGCCATCTCAGTGGATTTCATGAACGGAGCCAGTGAAGTAATCACGCCGCAACAGGTGTTTGGCGCTGACTTCGATGCCAAGCCCGACGGCTCGAAGTACAAACTCGTGCGTTATCCGAAAGCCGGTTACTGGGTTTCGTACAGCCGCACGGCGGGCGACACGCCGATCATCACGGTGACGATCCAGCAAATTGCGCAGTGATCCTGGCCCGTAACATCAAGGACAGAGCTCTTTTCGAGGGATTCAACAAGGTGGGAATCGCCGGCGCCCAGTCGCTTGCAGACGAAGGGCGCCGGCTAAAGGAGTGGCTTGCGCGCGGCTATCACGGCGAGATGGCCTGGATGGCGCGCGATGTCGAGAAGCGCATCAGTCCGCTCGAAATCTTTCCCTCCGCGCGTTCAGTCGTAGTTGTCGCACTCAACTACTTTACTCCTAACCAGCATCAGCAAAATCCCGCCACTGGAAAAGTTTCTCGTTATGCATGGGGAGACGACTACCACGATGTCGTGAAGGAGAAACTCACTTCACTGCTTTCGTGGATCCGCGAGCAGGAGCCGGGCGCCGAGGGAAAAGTGTGCGTCGATATTCAGCCGGTGATGGACAAGGCGTGGGCCGTGCGCGCCGGACTCGGCTGGCTTGGGAAACACTCGAATGTGATTACGCCGGAGCACGGTTCATGGGTCTTCATTGGAGAACTGTTGCTGAATCTGGAGTTGGACCATGACATGGAGCGCGTTGAAGATCACTGCGGCACGTGTACGCTCTGTATTGAAGCGTGTCCGACGGCGGCGATCACTGAGCCTTACGTAGTCGATTCGAATAAGTGTATTTCATATGCGACGATCGAACTGCGCGCGCCGGAGTTGCCGGGCGAGATCGATCTTGCGGGGTGGTTGTACGGCTGCGACGTCTGCCAGGATGTTTGCCCGTGGAATCGTTTTGAGGAGACGACGAGCGAAACGCGCTTTGCTCCGCGCGAGGGAAACGTCAATGCCGAGCTCGACGAGATACTCGAACTAACACCGGAAACTTACGCCGCGCGCTTTCGCGGCAGCGCGATGAAGCGCGCAAAGCTGTCAGGTTTGCAGCGCAACGCCCGAGCTCTGACAGGAGAGCATGATGCATCAACCCCGTAATCCCTCATTCGCGGAAGAAATCAAACAAAGCTTCGCTAAACAAACGATCATGTCGCTCATCGGCGCTGAGTTAAGCCGCGTTGAGCCTGGTGTTGTTGAGATTACGCTGCCGTACCGGGCTGATCTGGCGCAGCACCACGGATTTTTGCACGCCGGCATAGTGACTACTATTGCTGACTCGGCTTGCGGCTACGCGGCGTACAGCTTGATGCCGCCGAAGTCGGAGATTTTGAGTGTCGAGTTCAAAGTTAACCTGCTGCGACCGGCGAAAGGTGAAGTGTTCGTCGCGGTGTCGGAAGTGATAAAGTCCGGAAGGACGTTAACGGTAGCTCGCGCGGATGTGTTTGGGTTGGACCAGGGCCGCCGCGAGCTTATCGCGACAATGTTGGGCACGATGATGTGTCTTCAGTAACTCCAAATGTGTCTCATTCATTCCATCGGCGGCGCCTTCACACGACAACCGGAAGAGCTGGACCGCAAGCTCAGTGTTGAGTCGTCCGAACTCGTGAAGCGCGCTTTCGACGATATCGATTCCAAGAAGCTCGTGGACCATCACGTTCACGTTGCCGGTCTTGGCACTGGCGGCACGAACGCTTTCGTCAATGCGAAGATGCGCACGTGGCGGCATCCGTTTCATCGTCTTAAGTTCAAGGTTTATATGAGCTCGGCCGGCGCTGTCGATGAAGACAAGGCTGATACGCAGGTTGTCGACCGGCTTGTGCGTCTCGTGGGCCATATTCACGGGCACGGCAAGCATCGACTGCTCGCTTTTGACAAACATTACCGCCGCGATGGTTCGGTCAATCTCGAGAAGACGGAGTTTTACGTTCCCAATGAGTATGTCTTTGAGCTGGCCGAGCGACATCCGGAGTTGTTCATACCGAACATTTCCGTCAATCCTTACCGGCCTGACGCGATTGAAGAGCTCGAGAAGTGGGCAAAGCGTGGCGCGCGTGTGGTGAAGTGGCTGCCAAACGCGATGGGAATCAATCCTTCAGATCCGAAGTGCGATCCGTTTTATCAGAAGATGAAGGAGCTGGATTTGATCCTGTTGAGTCACGGCGGCGAGGAGAAGGCAGTCGAGGCTGAAGAGGATCAGAAACTCGGCAATCCGTTATTGCTGCGACGCGCGTTGGACCATGGCGTGAAAGTGATCGTCGCGCATTGTGCGGGGCTCGGCACGAACGAGGATCTCGATAGCAGGGACCGCGAGAAACGAGACAATTTCGATCTGTTTCTGCGTTTAATGGATGAGAAGCGTTATGAGGGCTTGGTGTTTGGCGAGATCTCGGCAATGACGCAGTTTAATCGCAGTGAGAAACTGCGAACGATTCTGGAGCGTGAAGACCTTCACGAAAGGATCGTCAACGGCAGCGATTATCCCTTGCCTGCGGTGAACATTTTGATCAGGACGAGGCCGCTCGTAAAGCAGGGATACCTCACCGGCTCTGAAGGCAAATGTCTTAAGGAGATTTACGACTATAATCCGCTGCTTTTCGATTTCGTCCTCAAGCGCTCGCTGAAGCACCCTCAAACCCGAAAAAGACTGCCCGCCGCCGTTTTCATGGCCAATCCGTCTCTCTCCGTGTAAATCCGCGGTCTAAATAGTATGATTCCTACATGCTGAGGGATTCCTACAACCGTCCGATTCGCGACCTGCGCGTGTCGCTCACGGATCGTTGTAACTTTCGGTGTTTCTACTGCCTGCCGCACGGCGAGCCGCCCATTGCGCCTAAAGAGCAGATGCTCTCGTTTGAAGAGATTGAGTACGTTTGCGAGATCTTCGTGGGATTAGGCATCGAAAAGCTCCGGCTGACCGGTGGCGAACCGATGTTGCGCCGCGATATCGAAACGATCATTCGAAAGCTTTCGCCGTTGAAGACCTCAGGCCTTCGCGATTTGGCGCTTACGACGAATGGCTACTACTTGCCGGATCGTGCGCAGAGTTTGAAAGACGCCGGACTGGATCGTGTCACGATCAGTCTCGATAGTCTGAAGCGGGATGTTTTTAAGCGGATGACGGGCGTTGATGTGTTGGACAAAGTTCTCGCCGGCCTCGCCGCAGCCAAGAACGCGGGGCTGGAACCGATAAAGATCAATGCTGTGATCGTGCGCGGGCATAACGAAGACGAAGTCGCGGATTTCGCGGCGTTTGCGCGTGATTACGATGTGAAGATGCGGTTCATTGAATTTATGCCGCTTGATTCTGGTCACGAGTGGGCGCGTGAAGATGTTGTTTCCGGGAAGGAGATTCGTGATCGGATCAGCGAGCGCTTTCTACTCGTGCGCGTGGACGTTGCGCGTGGCTCCGATACGTCTTCGCGTTATCGATTCGCCGATGGTGCTCCAGGAGAGATCGGGATCATTGCCCCAGTGACGGAACCATTCTGTGGCGCTTGTTCGCGAATCCGGTTGACTGCCGACGGCCAGATCCGTACGTGTCTCTTTTCCACCGTCGAACACTCACTGCGAGACGTCGTTCGCAGCGGCGCGTCACGCGCTGAGATCATCGAATTCATTCACTCAGTGATACAGAAAAAAGAACCCCGCCACTTCATCAACGATCCCGGTTTCGTCGCCCCCTCACGCACCATGAGTTTTATCGGCGGTTAATCGTACTTGAGTCAGCGGTAAGCGAAGCGTAGAATCACTGCAATTTGATTTACAACACTCACACAATACCTATGAGCACCAAAGTCCAAGCCACAATCGAAGATCTCTACAAGGTCGAGGGCAAGGCTGAGCTCGTCAACGGAGAAATAATCCTCATGTCTCCAACAGGCTATCGTCCACATTACGCGGGCGATGAAATATTTTCCTCACTACGGGAGTACAGCAGGCGCCGGAAGGTTGGACTTGTTGTCAGCGATAACGCGGCATTTGTTGTAGACCTTCCGCATCGTAAATCGTTCAGTCCGGATGCGGCGTTCCATGTCGGCGCAGATCCAGGCATGAAGTTCTTCAACGGCCCGCCGGTTTTTGCGGTTGAGGTTCGCAGCGAAAACGATTATGGGCCGCGCGCAGAGCGGCAGATGGCAAAGAAGCGCGCCGACTACTTCGCTGCAGGCACGCTCGTTGTTTGGGATGTGGATCTGTTAAGCGAGGACGTGGTCCGGGTTTATCGCTCAAGCGATCCGGAACGAGCGACATTTTATCGTCGATGCGCAATGGCAGAAGCGGAACCGGCAGTGCCTGGATGGACAATGGCGGTTAATGACCTGTTTCCAGAAAATACTCACATATAAACCTATGAGCACTAAAGTCGAAGCCACAATCGAAGATCTCTACAAAGTCGAGGGCAAGGCTGAGCTCGTCAATGGAGAAATAATCCTCATGTCTCCAACAGGCGGTCTCCCGGGTTACGCGGGGGACATAATATTCTCCTCACTTCTTGAATATAACAAGCTCCAGAAACTTGGATGTCCGGTAGGCGACAACAAAGCATTTGTAGTGAACCTTCCTCATCGGCGGTC
>DATENQ010000370.1:0-6682 GCA_035275005.1 Pyrinomonadaceae bacterium
GATTTGCGCGGGAGCAGGTGACTAGTTGAGGAAAGTAACAAGTCAGGAAGAGGGGCTTGCCCCCGCTCTCCGGATCAGCCGATTGGCGGGCAAGCCCCTCTTCCTGACTTGTTCTAATTTTGGGCTCTAAACCCTGTTACAATTACGGCCCATGCGCGTAAGGGCCGGTCGACGTAAATCAGTCGCATTCTTCATCACGCTCGGAGCGTGTCTCGTGGCGCTCGCCGTTGCGCTGAACGTCGGATGGATAATTCTCAACCTGCGTGAAGTGGTGCTGCTGGTCCTCGGCATCGTGTTCTTTCTCGTGTTGATCTTTGGACTCGTGCTCAATACCACCTTCCTGATCCGCGAGATACGGCGCAACGAGCAACACGACGCCTTCATCAACGCTGTCACACACGAACTGAAGACACCCATCGCGTCCATTCGCCTCTACCTCGAAACACTCAAGACGCGCGACGTGGATGAAGAACAACGCCGCGAGTTCTACAACATCATGCTCGCCGACAGTGATCGTTTACTAAAGACTGTCGAACAGGTGTTGCGCGCCGGTCGTACTGGACACAAGCGTCGTCGCATTGCGAATTCCGTGATTAATGTCGGTGAGATGGTCCAGGAATGTCTGGAACTGACGCGCGTTCGTTACGGGCTTAGCGAATCGGCATTGATTTACAACGAATCGCCTGATGCCAGCTCGGCCAAAGTTTCCGGCGACGTCGACGAGCTGCGTGCCGCGTTCTCGAATCTTTTGGACAATGCGGTGAAGTATTCTGATGACGAGGTAAAAGTTTCGGTATCAATATCGGCGCTGGATGACAAGCGCGTCGCGGTGCGCGTGGCCGACAAAGGCATCGGCATTCCAAGCGCGCAACTGAAACGGATCTTCAAGCGTTTCTATCGCGTGCCCGGGCGGTTTATGGCCCGCGTCAAAGGGACCGGGTTGGGTTTATTCATCGTTCACTCGGTGGTTACGAAACATGGCGGGCGAGTGTTTGCGGAGAGTCGTGGCCTGGGCCACGGCAGCACGTTCACAATTCACTTGCCGAGAGTTAGCTAATGACGAAATCGGTATTGATCGTAGAAGACGAAAAGCATCTCGCCGACGGTTTGCGTTACAACCTGAACGCGGAAGGTTATGAAGTTGAGACTGCCCGCACCGCTGAAGAGGCGCTTGCCCTGTTGATCGACGATCGCAAGACTTTCGATGTGGTGGTGCTCGACGTGATGTTGCCCGGCATGGATGGGTTTTCACTGGCGTCAAATCTGCGCTCGCAGGGACATTTCGTTCCGATCTTGATGTTGACTGCGCGTGGGCAGGCGGAAGACGTGTTACGCGGGTTTGAAGCCGGGGCGGATGATTACCTTCCGAAGCCGTTCGAGCTTTCTGTTTTGCTGGCGCGTATCAACGCGCTGTTGCGTCGTCGTGAGTGGCTGCATAAAGACTGGAACAGGGCGACGCAAAACGGCGGCACGAAAGTTTTCGATTTTGACGGGAAAACGATCGATTTCGAAGCGTTGGAGCTGCGATCGGGAACGCATACCGTGCACCTCACGCTGATGGAAGCGGATCTGCTGCGCTACTTGATCGAACACGAAGGAAAGATCGTTTCACGCAGCCTGATCCTGGAGGACGTTTGGGGGTTGCGCGAAGACACGGACACGAGGGCGATCGATAATTTTATCGTGCGTTTGCGGAAGTACATTGAAGACGAACCCTCAAGACCGCGGCACCTGCTGACCGTTCGAGGCGTTGGGTACAAGTTCGTTTTTTAGCCGCGGATGAACGCGGATGAACACAGATCTGCGTTAGTCTGCGTTAATCTGCGGCTAAATTACCCTAACTTGCCGAGACGATGACCGATGCGCGGACGCCCAGCATGTCGGAGAAGTCTTTTGAGTAGATCGAGCTGACTTTTCTCACGCGCCCGACTCTCTCGACCAGCTCTTCACTCGTGATAAATCCATTCTCAGTATGTGCGATGGCCCAGGCGGGGATGTGAGAGGCGGTGCGCAGGAGGTCTTCGACGAACCCGAGATACTGCGCTTTGCTTTGCACGCGTGAACCGAGCCGGGCGCCGCGCGTTCTTTCGAAGTCCTGCCAGAAATCGTCGCCGCCTCGCAACCACTCCTCGCGCCACGTCACAATCGGATCACGCGAAGTGGTCGTTTGCGTCACCGGAACCGGCAACCGTAAGAACAACAGATCCGTATGCTGGCGCTCGGCGACAAAGTTGCGCACATCCTGGTTTGTGCCCTTGTTGCGCATCCCGTTATCCTGCGGCTCGGGCAGACAATCAAGCATGCGACGAAATGCGTCCGGCAGCGAGAAAGGCGCGCGGAGAGTGCGCGTCTGCTCGTTGAACGACAGAACGTAGTCGCCGGTCATCATGCCGGCGGTCAGCGCGAGCGCACGCTTGTATCCTTCAAGACGCTCGGCATTGAATCGCACGTTATCAAACCACCAGGCGTCAGTCTCGTTGAACCACTTCAGCAAGGCTGGGTTTTCAAACTTCTCACGCGGCACGTACGCGTCGTCGAGCAACGTGTTGAGATCGTCTTCGTTGAGTTGTTCGGTGTTATTTTCGATTAGCGCCTGGGCCTTTGTGTAAGACCAGAGCATCGGATCATTGGCGGCGACGCGCACCTTCCAATTTTTCAGGCGCACGCAGATCTCTGCTTCTCCGGTGAAGGGCAGCGCAACTGAAGTAAACTTCAGTCGCCGGAGCACGCCCAATTCGAAAGCCAGCCAACCGTTTGAAAACTGCATAGTGACTATTTAGAAAACGACGAGAACAAATCCCAACCACCGCTCTTTGGTGCCGGCAGCGGCGTTAGTTCCGTGTCGAACGTCTTTGCAAATGACTCCAACTCCGGAAATCCTTCGAGCGCAAGCAACACACTCACGATGCCAGGATCAAACTCAATCCCCGCGCGATCCATCAATTCACGTCGCGCCTGCTCGCGTGTAAATGCGCGACGGAACGGCCGCGCATCAGTGAGTGAAGCATAAGCGTCGGCGACACGCAGAATTCGCGCGGCCAGCGGGATCTCTTCGCGTCTCAACGCATCAGGGTAACCGGCGCCATTCCACCATTCGTGATGCCAGCGCACGAGCAATTGTGCGGCGCGGTCTGCGCCGACTCTCGACGCCTCGCGTTCACCGATAACAGGATGACGCGTGAGATCGAGTCGCTCCTCCTGCGACAACGCGCCGGTGGCCTGAATGTAATCGCGTTCCATGGCCACCTCGCCGAGATCGTGCAACAATGCCGCGGCGTACAACGAGCCACGATCGTGTCGCGCTAAATGAAAGTCCTGCGCGATTTCGTCGGCGATCACGGCGATGCGTTGCGCGTGCGGATTCTCGTAACGTTCAAACTTGTCGGTGGTCCGGGCGAGCTGGATGAAAGCTTCCGCTGCCGCGGTGTCGATCAAGTCGGTTGTGTGTGCTGCGGCCATAGTCAAAACACAGATTACACGGATTTCAACGTCTGCAACAAATCACGAGCTTTACGGTTATTGGGATCGGCGGCTACGGCGCGCTCCGCTTCGCCTTTCGCGCGCAGCTTTAGTCCGAGATCTCGATACAACTCCGCCAGCATCACTCGATACTCGGCGTTCTTCGGATCGAGTTTTATCGCCGCGAGCAGTTCTGCTTCAGCGGCTCGCCGGGTTTTTTCATTGCCGGCGAGCATCTGGCCGCGTGCGGCGCGCTCGGCTGCTGATTCAGCCACTCTTTCGACAACGGCTTCCGGTTGCGGTGTGGGCGCTTCCGGCGCCGGCTCGGCCATCACCGGCTCGGCTTTCTTGCGTGCTGCTGAGAGCTTCGTGTTGTAATTCGCACGCAGGTTGTCGTCTCGGAGCGTGTCGTAAGCCTGCTTAATACGAGCAAATGCAGCTTCGAGTCGAGTCACCAGAGAAGCGTGCGATTTACGAAATCGATCGGGATGATAACTTCGCGCCAGCTGGTAATAAATCGTCTTCAAACTCTCAGCCGACACCTCACGATTAACGCCGAGCACGTCGTAATGGGTCTGCGCAGTCTTCACTCGCGCTAGAAAACTCTCGACATCCGCCAGTTCGATCTCTCGAGGTTGCTCGCGCTCAACCGGAGGCGGCGCTGGCGCGGCAACAGGCGCTACAGGACGCGGCGCCGGCTTTTTATCGCGAAGCACGCTCTTCCAGTGTTCGCGTTGCACGACGCCGGTGAGCGCGAGTGAATAGACGAGTTGCAAAGTTTCTTGTTCGCCTATGCCGCTGATGGCGATCAGCTCGCGCAACGACATGGGCTGATCGAATCGCGACAGCAGAAAAACCTCTGCCGGCAGCAGGTTGTTGTTGACCAGTGGGTCTGAGACGGGAGTGATCACTTCAGCGGGATTGCTAAAACGCGAGACAATAAACTCAGCAGGCAAGCGGCGAGCAGCTTCGAGGAGCAACGAACCAGCGTCCAGCTTGAGATTTAGTTTTTCTTCAAGACGAGATCTCGATTCGAATTCCCAGGCGCCGTCAGTCCAAAGCAGTGCCAGACGAAGAACATCGGCAACCTGCTTTGTCTGCACCTGTTCGGCGGCAGCCGCAGACACCAGATTTCTCGCGCACAACTGTTTCAGCAGCTCGAGATCCGGCACTCGCTCGTCAAGATTGCCCTCCAAAGCGAGTTCGCTTTTTCTCAAATATTCACGAAGCCGCAGTGTCCGGAGGTTGGAAGCGGCGTAGTCAACATTGCCGTTCTCAAAATAAATCACGACGTGTACGCGGTCGTGCTCGAGGCGCAACCTGCCGCCGAGAGACTTGGCTGAGATTTCACGAATGAGTTCCGCAAGCGGCTGCTCGCTGAGTTGGCCGTTCATCCCGCGACATACTTAACCACAAAGCCATAAAGACACCAAAATGTAATCTGTTGATAACTAAACTTTTGACAGTCGCCAGTGGCGAATTTATGATGCCATGTACCCCCTGAACCCCCGGTGAAGAAACTTTCGAGCAGGTTGAGATCTATTATGAGCAAAGCAGTGCAACCGGACCCAAAACAACGTGAAGAACTGCTGATTGACGAACTGAGAAAGCGCACCGAGGAGCTTGAAGAGGCGAATCGTGAATTGCGACGGATTTCACACTACCGCTCGCTGTTCCTGGCGCGCATGTCGCACGAGCTGCGCACGCCTTTGACGTCGATACTCGGGTTCAGCGAGATCCTGCTCGATCAGGAGGAGCTCACTGACACGCAGCGGCGATTTTGTCAGAAAGTTCAGGACTCAGGTTTTCAACTGCAAGCGAGCTTGAATCAACTCGTGGATCTCTCGCGCATTGAAGCGGGACAGACGGAAGTCTTTCTCCAGGAGTTTTCGCTGCGGGAGCTATTGCGCGAGTCGTGTGCGGCGGCGGCACGGATGGCCCAGAAGCAGCAGGTGAAGATCGACTACGAACTTGCTCCTGAGATCACAACCATCGTTACCGATCAGGGAAAGCTGCGGCAAGCGCTTTTCAACTTCATCGCGTGGGCTGTCAGTCGCAGCCCTGCGGGCGAATCGGTTAAAGTTACCGTCGACATCGATGAGCAGGAACTGTTGTCGATCAGAGTGCTCGACAATGGTCAGGCGCCTGCGGATACGGCGAGCCTGTTTGATCCCGAACACGGCACTCCGGCCCACGAGCCCAACATCAACGAACTCGGCATTATCATCGGTCGCAAACTGCTCGATCTCATCGGCGGCACAGTAGCTTTGCAGAATCGTGATCCGCGCGGGCTCGAAGCAACGATTCAAATACCGGCACGTCCATTGAAGGGGTGATGGTTACGGATGGAAGAGACGACAATTCGGGAATGCACAACGATCGAAGAGTTCGATGGTTGTCTTTCGTTGCAACGCGAAGCATTTGGCCTACCTGATCTGGAACTCTCACCACGTCGTCATCTGATCGTCTCACGCCAGGCAGGAGGCTGGACGCTTGGTGCGTTCGTAGCGGAGCGCATGGTCGGCTTCGTCCATCACCTCGCGGCGGTGCGTGGCGATGAGATCTTTGGTTACTCGCACATGATGGCTGTGGCCAGGGACTACCAGAACAAAGGCGTGGGCGCGCGTTTGAAATGGGCGCAACGAGCGCGTGCGCTGAGTGAAGGTAGAAAGTTGATCAAGTGGACGTGGGATCCGATGCAGGCGCGCAACGCGCATTTCAATCTGAACCGGTTGGGCGTAGTAGTTAATACTTACGCGGAGAACTTTTACGGGGTTGATTACAGCGCCGATTCTTCTATTAAGGAAGGATTAGGATTGCCGAGCGATCGTTTGTTTGCGACGTGGAACATCGATTCAGACCGCGTGCGTGCGCTGGCGAGTGGAGCCGCAGCGCCTTTTGAAGGCAAGCCGGTGGTGACGGTCGCGATACCCGCGCAGTGGAGCGCGCTGGTGAAGACTGAGCCGCAGCGGGCTTTGGAAGAACAGGCGCGCGTGCGGGAAGAGTTTACAAAGGCGTTAGCCGGTGGGTTGACTTGTGCCGGGTTCGAACGCGGTGAGGAGCAGTCGAAATACGTGTTTTTCACTCAGTAAAAGAGCGTGATCATAAGTAGAACAAGTCAGGAACTAGAACAAGTCAGGAACTGGAACAAGTCAGAAAAAAGAACAAGTCAGGAAGAGGGGCTTGCCCCCGCTCTTCGAACTCACCCGGCAGCGGGGGCAAG
>DATENQ010000371.1:0-12896 GCA_035275005.1 Pyrinomonadaceae bacterium
GAAACGTGCGCTGGTGCCGGTCGCGTCCTGGCATTAACTCAGCCCTGAACGTCACCGCCATGCCAGGTCTGGCCCAAACATCGCCGGCTTTCTTCTCTACGTGTGAATTGTTTTTCTTCCAGTAAGCAAGTGCAGCACTGATGCTCCCCGCACCAAGCGCCAGACCACCAAGAAGCCACCTGGTGCGCTTATTCATCTACTCACACAGTGGATCCAGCCGGGCAGTAATCGTCGGCAGTCCACTCAGCGATCGTTCGGCATTAAGCGGCGTGAAGCTCGCCCATTCCGCCGGCACAGCCGCCTCGGCGAACACTGCCTCCACCGGACACTCCGGAACACACGCATCGCAATCGATACACGTCTCGGGATTGATCACCAGCATGTCATCATCGAGATGAAAAGCCTCCACCGGACAAACAAGCGCACAGTCAGTGTAGCGACAGTTAACGCACGGTTCGGCCACGACGTAGGTCATTGAACTTTGGCTCCTTGAGCGAAAGGTTTGTAAGCTGCTGAAGGAATCTTAACCACAAAGGACACGAAGATACAACAAGCCTTTTGTTATTCGCTCACGCACTCTGTGCACCAAACGTTAAGTCCCTTCCGGCGCCACTCTGCCGCCCCGAACAGGAATGAGTCGCCTGATTCATCAGATGACAGGACACGATGGACGTGTGACGCGTCGATAGTTGGAAAACCGCCTGCACCGCCCTCAACTACTCGAGAAATATTTGCTTCCGCTGATTATTTTGACATCACAGAAATTTCGAATCTTCAAGAAATCATTAACATTGTCCGTTACCACCATAACGCCCGCGCGCTTTGCAGTTCGCGCGATGAGGACGTCGTTAATGATTCTGTATCTCTCTGCTACTGATATCTTCGGTATCTTGCCAGTCTTCTTTGATCTGCGCCCGTGCTGTAACGCGTTAAGAGCAAGACCTGCATGCCACCAATCTTCCTCATTAGGAACGAGCAGTTTATCGGCCTTTCGATACTCGTGCTTGAAACGCTCCAGTCCCTTTATTCTCGACGTATCATTGGCGCCGGCGACAAGCTCCTGCAGAACTACAGCAGACATGTAAAAACTGCCAGGAAAAGACTGTGGTTTGTATCTTATAAAGATGTTCGCGTCATAAGTGACTTTAGCCATTTTAGTGAGGGTGGTTTAGCTTTCCGCTTTCCTATGCGGACTTCGTACATATTTTGCCAAGCCTTGAGCAAGTGAGCGTTGCCTTTTTCCACATGTTGCGCCACTTCGTCAGCCTTTTTTGCAGCCGCCTTCCCATTACCAGTCTTGCGGACTGACTTCGACAAATTCTTGGCCTTCGCGGTTGTTGATGTTCGGCGCTTTGCCGGCGTTTTGGCGACAGACTTCTTCGAACTTCTCTTGTGAGTAGTGTTAGCCATTGTGATTTTCAGAGGTGGGTAAGTGCATATTAACAAACATTTCAGTAATCACAAGAAGTATTGTGTTCCGTACCACGCAAACGGGCGAACAGGCAGTCAGGCATCTGTTAACCAGATCCATTCACCACGGCTGGCCTCGAATGTTCGTGTCCACTATTTCAGCCAGCGCTGCGTAGGGACGTCCTCTTCAAACTCATAAAAACGAAGATCGGACGAGGTCAGCATCTTGGTGAGCATGATGATCTGTCCGGTGTGCATCGAGAAGTGTTCCGTTACGTGGAAGATGGCGTAGAGGAGTTCAACGTCGTTGCCCTGGATTTTGCGATACTCCAGGAGAAGCGCGGCGTCGAAAGTTCGCAGGGTGGTTTCGACTTCGGAGAGGGTGGAGCGGAGCAATGTAAGCAGGTCGACGCGCGCGATGACATCTCGCTGCTCGAATTCTGAGTCGCGATTGCGATGGTCAGGATGGCCGCCGACTCCGCAAATGATCCATTGGCGCGCGTTGCCGCAGAGGTGCAGGATCAAGTTTCCGATACTGTTCGATTCTTCATTAGCACGCCACCAGATCTGCTCGTCTGTCAGCTTCTCGAGACAGCGTTCGATCTTGGGTAAATAGTCACCCACCAGAAACGCCGACGCGCGGTCGAGGAATGCCCGTGACACTCTTGAAGAATCAGACATTGTCATCTGTCGGTTCCGGACGTCGCTTGTGTTTTGCTTTCCGCCCTGCCGGTCGCGCTACCTCATCCGGCTTGGCCCGAGACATCGGGTGACCGGGAGGCGCGCCAGGCTTGCGGATACTATCAAACAACGGCCGCACCTGTGGTCGTTTCGATTTTTGTGGAGAACTCTTTCTGACCATAACTCAGCCTCCACTCAGTTTTTCCGGATCAATCCCGATGCTATCCCCAGCAGAAATCCGCTGTCAAACTTTTCATGGACAAAATGAACGGCGCGAGACGACCGAAGCCTTCCCGCGCCGTAGTTCTTATACCCGGCTGGTTTTTTATAAGTGTGACTCAGGCCTCACTGCCGCGAGGTGTCTTCGAGATCAGCCTCAGCGCGTTGGCGGTTTCATCACGGCGTTTCTTCTGAAATTCTGTAACCCAATTGGTAACAGTTTCCACCATATCGCGCGCCGTTTCTCGAGCGGTATTTGCCTTTGCCTTAACGATCGGGCGTGATTTTTCGCCCTTTTTTATAATGCGGATTGTTTTCTTCTCAGACATTGCTTTATTTTCGATCTTCGTAAGAATCTGAAGTATCCAACGAATTTCCCGCCCCACAGTTCCCAAAATAACTAGAGCTTAGAACGTTGAACTGCCGTTAAGCTTGCAAAGAAGAGGCCACATTCGCTAACGCGCACCACAGGAGAAAAAAGGGCCACTTCTGCAAAAAAAATTTACGGCTGAGCCCTCTTTTCCGGATTTGTACGGTCGCAAACCATACACGGCCAACCGGACAGTGACTCTTTACCAAGACAGAGCTACAGTTCCCGGGCTAATTGAGCGTTCTTTTCCTCCATATCCAACGCCCAAATCAGTTTGTGGGTGCGGTAGGTCATCAGGGCAAGCCCGATGGCGCCGCCGATGTTTACGTACTTCAGCCCGTTAACCATCTGTCGAGTGCCGTACTGCACCAGCAGCGCGTTGATGACGATGAGCGCAAGGCGAAACTCGGTCGGGCCGAACTTCAGGTAGCTAATCTTAAAACGATCCGTAGCGGCAAACGCCAAAAACGTGCTGACCTCGTAGCCTGCACAAAGCGCCAGCAAAATCAAAATCTGGTAACGCGAACGTTCCGGAAGGATGAAGGCATAACCAATGATCACCGAGCACAGGAAGAAGTAATCCAGCAGGTGATCCATGTAATAGCCCCAGCGCACCAGCCCGGTGCCGCGATATTTTCCTACTTTGCCGTCGTAATGGTCGGTAACGTATTGCAGCGCAATCATCGCCGAAACGCCCCAGAGCCAGCGTAGATCACGCGCGGCCCAGTAAGAAAAAAGCAGGATTAGAGACGACCAAACCAGCGTCAGCATGGTCAGGTGGTAAGTCTCCAGCCACGAAGGAATGCGGGGCAGCACGCTCTTGGCGAGCCGGCGCTCAAACGGTGTCAAAAATGAATTATTGATTTTGCTCGCACCGGCGAATTGTTGTGTTTCAAGCATAGGCGAACAGCCGCACTGCAACACCCAAGCCAACACTTTCAGGCTATTTTTTGAACGTTCTAGCGGTTGTTCGGAGTTTCTATCCGACGAATGTCGGCGTAAATATGCGGTTCAGATGAAAACCACGGATTGAGAACTGGGAATCTCAAAACGACGGCGACAACGCGCGTTCCGGCAAGCCAGCATATCGTCAATACGCACCAGGTAGTCGCGCGACTTATTGAAACGCGCCTTGTCCTGTTCATTTGCTCCGCGTGGCGGCTGTGGCTTTCTGGTGCGTTTCAGCCAGCGGACGTCGTATTCGGCACGCTCGCGGCAGTGAGGACAACTATACGTCGCCTTCTTTACCTCTTCTTTCTCGTTAAAAAAATCACGTTCGTTCATAGTTTCTGCTCAGATAGTTTCAGCATCCTGAGTCTCGCACAGTTCGCGCAGATAGCGAAAGCTGTAAATCCCGGTTTCGTGACCGTCACTCCAGCGAAAGTTAAGCGCGTAACGCCCGACGATGCTGATATCACGAATTTCAATAGTCTCAGAAATGCTGTCAGCCTTCAACACTCGCTCGCCTGTCCATTCATTGACACACTGCGCACAGGGGCACGAGCGTCTGAGCTCCGCCGCTCGATAGCGACAGCGGCGGTCGTCACCCCAGACGATACTTACGGTGAAATCATCTTCCTGCTTCAGTTCTTTCGGTTCAATCGCCGGTCCGCGTCGTTCCATTACTTCTGCTCGGGAAACTTAAAGCCGATATACGTGCCGGCACTCAGACCCATCAGACCCAGCAAGGTCGTACTGAATTCCGGCATCGTCAGGTTATTGTAAACCGATGATACAAAAATGATGCCGAGCACAATCGTCCACGCGAAAATCTGAAAGCGATGAAAGCTGTAGCCGCTTCCGTCAGAGAGAATGTCGCGCAAAAACCCGGCGGAAGTACTCGGAGCGTTCTGCGCGTTTAGAGTGCGCAGTTGCTGATCGATCTGGTTGAGGCGCGTGCGACTATCGGTCAGTTGCCTGTTCAATAACTCGCGGTTCGACTGATCTGTGGCCGTTGCCGTTGCCGGGTCGATCGCATCGACGTCCGACTGCGTTTGCGTGATCCCCTGTTCGAGCGCCTGTTTTTCAGCCGTCAAACTCTGTAACTGGTTTGTTATCGTCGTGTCTTTACCGTTGTCGATTAAAGCCTCACCGAGAGCCGTGCCGGCGCTGATGCCCATGAGCGCGAGGAGCGACGAAGTGATTGTGTCGAGAGCATCTGTAATCAGCCAGATCGATACGTATGACGCATAGATAAGAAAGAACCAAAACGCCATTTGGGCGCGGCCCAGATTATAAGGACGGCGTTTTCCTGGAGCCGACGGAGCGCCTGGTTCGCGAATAATGTTGGTCTTGCGGACGAGCCAAAGTAGTAAAGTCAAGGTAGAAAGGATTACGGCCAGAGCGACTAAACCATAGAGCGGCGATATTACCGTCAGAGTCATCGGTTGTTCGCCTCTTCCGTGTACGCTCTTGAAAGCCGAGCCATCTTCGAGTCCGACACTTATAGTGGCCGGTTCTCTCATCGAGTGCGGTGCACCGAGCAGATCGATCCAAACTTTCTTATTGTCTGGAGTAATTTCCAGGTGATAAATCAAACGGCCAGTCTCCAGGTGGATCTCCTCGGGATAGTTTCCCCTGATAGCGCGACCGTTTATGTAAGGAACGAGCTTGGTTGCGTCGTTGATTTCGGCAGCTTGAGACCACTTTTCAAGATTTTCAACATGGACTTCTACAATGTCGTCCAGTTGGAGATTACCGATCACCTCGATGACCTTCGGTGATAGATCGGGAGTTGGAGAAGGGCTTGCGGCCGGCTGAGCGGTAGAATTCGGTGTGGGTGAAGGCGTGGGCTGGCCGGACGTGTTGTTCTGCGCCTGCACGCTATTAAAAGCGACGATGAGCAAACCGACGAGAAAAAGGGTTTGGACCAATCGACTTGCCTTGAGTGTTTGCATGTGCGTCCTCGCGCTCTGCGTGGCTTGATAAACCTTAAGCTTGCTTATCACCTATCAGGATGGAACTATTTGCTGCGGGCCCCGGGACTGCCGGGAAAGACACAAGCTGGAGCGAAAGCTTTTATCGCATGTAACGCGCGGAAGTCAATTTTTTTGTTTCCACAGATTACATAGATTCGCTAAATCAATCTGTGTAATCTGTGGATAAGAGCTAACTGTGAGACTCGACTGCCTTCATCACATCGGCAGCCTTAACATCAAAGTGCGACGCGTTCCAAACGGCCTTCCCGTCGCGCAGAACAATCACCTGCGGCGTTTCGTGCCGGATACCCGTAAGGTTCGCGAGTTCGCGTGAGACCTCGCGGGCCGACTGCACTTCGAGAATGTTCACTTGCCCCTCCAGCTTTTCCATCTCGCGATATGCTCGCGAGCTGATGGAGCAGGCGTTGCTGTGTTTGAAAACGATTACCGGTTTTTCCTTCGAATCGGTGATTACACTTTCGAGTGTCGCCTGATCGTCGATTCTGAAAAAGTTGTTTCCCATACTTCGATAGTTCCTCGCAGTTATTCTAGTTTGGTCATTATACAGCACGTCAAGATTTCTATTGACGACCGGACAGAATCGTCATATTGTGCGTGCATTAACGAGAAAGTATTGGCTGTCCTCTGAGCCTGGCCTACTTACCGACGAGCCTCACGAATCTCTAAAAGATTCTCCTGCTTTCTCATGCGGACCAACGTGTGTCCAAAACCTCATTAAAGGAGAATGTGTATGTTTATAAAGCCGGATTTTCGTCTCACCCGACGACTTCCTTTCAACCTCATCTGCGCCGCTCTGCTCTTTTTCGCGACTTCGCAGGCGACGCTCGCCGATGAACTCGCAATCTGGAATTTCAATGATTCCGATCTGAACGTGGACCACGGCAGTGGCACGCTCACCAGCAATCTCAACATCGTCAATCTTCTGTTTGCAGCGGGAACTACTAACAACGCACGCCTTGGAGATGTCGCCGGGCAGGCACTCTCGCTGCAAGGTGGAACCAGTGTCGCCAACAACGGACGGAATATTACCTTCAACGTCAGCACGGTCGGGTTTTCAAATATCCTCGTGAGTTTTGCCACGCAGGGGACCGGCACTGGATTCAACAGCAATCAGTTTCAGTACAGTCTTGATGGCATAAATTTCATCGACTTTGGACCACCGTACACGCCGGCTACAGTCTTCGGGACGCTGCCGCTAGTCTTCACACTCGGCAGCATTGTCGGGTTGAACAACAACCCCAACGCCGCGTTTCGAATCGTCTTCAATGGAGCGACTTCGTCGACGGGGAATAATCGTATTGACAACATAGTTGTCGAAGGCACGAACGCGAGCGCCACGATTCCCGAACCAACGACGGCGTTGCTGTTGCTGAGCGGGTTAGGAGGTCTCTACAAGATGAGAAATAAGAGGCACAAAAGAAAAGATGCTTAAAAGCTCATCGATGCTGTTTGTGCCTCTTTGTGGCTAGTTCCAGTCGCCGACGAGAACGAATGGCGCCCAGTAGAACGGCGCACTGTATTTCTTGCCGGAGATCATCGCTAACTGCGCGCCGCGAAGCGCGCTGGAGGAGGTGGTGCCCTCGCCTGTGCTCAGGAGCCGTCGGTAGAAGTCTGTCATCAGATCGGCGGTCGACTTGTCGGCGACTGACCAGAGACTAACGCCGACGGTTGGCGCACCGGCATACATAAAAGCACGCGTGAGACCCATAACACCTTCGCCTCGCTTCTCCTTGCCGAGGCCTGTCTCACAGGCCGAAAGCATGACGAGCGGTGAGCCGAGGCGCAGGTTGAAGACTTCATCGGTGCGCACGAAGCCGTCGTGCGTCTTGTTGCCCACCAGCGAGAGGACCACGCCGGTAAACTGCGGGCGCTCCGCGTTCAGCAAGCCGTGCGTCGCGACGTGAATGATTCTGTACTTGGTGACGTCACGTCCCGCCAGGTTGTCTTCGTTTGCGTCGAGATCGAGCCAAACGTCGGCCTGGCTACCGGAGCTCTTGGCGAGCTTCGAAATCTGATCGGCTTCAGTGCGCGTGCCGTTCAGTCGCGCCAGCGGCAGTCCTTCCATCTGCGGATTGGACGCTGGCGTAGTTCCACTCACGTCCGCGACGGCGCTCTGAATTCCGAGGCCTCGGACTTCTGCATCCGTTGCGGGCGTAGCAGGACGTTTCTGCGCGCGTGCGTCATTCGAGTTGAAAACAGGGTCGGCAATGATCAGCATTGCGCGTCCCGTGGCTTTCGTTCGTTGTTGTTTGATCGTGCCGACGACCGAGGCTGAAGGCGCGTAAACAACCTCATTCGACTTTACGAGGTAACCGAGCGATGAGAAGTCACCGCTGTCGGCGGTCTTGAGCAGCACTTCAAAAGGAATGTAGTTGAGCGCGCCGTCTGCGACTACCATCAGACGCTTCTCGCCAATCATTCCCGCGGCGGGCTCCAGCACCACTTTGTACAGCGCGTTCGACGCGGCTACGAACGGAGCGACGTCTTCAGGCGCCGCGGAAGCGATACCTAATCCACGGTTTGCGTCAGCGACGTCGATGCCGACGATCCGGCGCTGGAGTTTCGATGGAATCAACTGTGCGCGCAGATCCATTGCGAGCTTGTCTACGTTTGCTCGCGCGGGCAGCTTGAACAAGTTAACCGCACTCTTACTGGCTACGAACAGATACGAGTCATCCGTCTGTAACGCATACTCGACCAGGACTGTTTGATCGTCGAGAACGTTCTGCTGTACTTCAGCCAACGTCAAAGGCTTGTTGGCTGTCAGCGATGCATAACGCGGGCTCGCCGTGCGGATCTGGTTCTCGATTTCTTCGTACTCGGTTTGTAGCTTTTCCAACTCGGCGTCGAGCTCCGCCGGTTTCTTTTTGAGCTCTTCAGTGGAGACGTTTACTCCGGTGAGAACATCGGCGATGTCCTGCTGGCGGTCGAGGTTCTCCTGTTTTCGTTTCAACAACTCAGCCGGAACGCCCTCAGTTATTGTTGCGTCAGTTTCGCTGAGCAGATCGAGCAGTGAACGTGCTCTTGATTGTTCGTTGATACGAAACGCTTCACTCGCGTACTCGAGTGCCTTACCGCTCAGTGGCGTACCCGCTGCCGTATTCGCCAGCAGCGCCATCGCAGCGTAAGCAGAAGCGGCCTCGTCGAACACGTCTTTAATCGATGCAAGGAAGGTCGTGCGCGATTCATCGGCACGCAGACTTCCCTCACGCAGTGTTTCGATCGTGCCAAGTGAATCGCGATAGTTTGTCAGCGCCGACTCACGTAGCGTCGTCGCTTTCTTTGCGTCTTTCTCCTGCGTGGCCTGCAGCCAAAGACTGCGACCCAGACCACGCTGCGCGGGCCAGATTAGATCGAGTCGCTTGTCGTCCTGGGCGCCTTTTATCGCCTCGTTATAAAACTTGCTGGCATCTTTAAACTTGCCCTGCCGTAAAGCCACGTCGCCGAGGCTTGTACGCGCAGCTGCGCGAAAGCGTCGCACTTGTCCCAGCTTCGCAACTCCCGCGAGACTGCTCCCCGCTCCCTGGAGTGCGTTATCGAAATGCGTCTTCGCTTCTTCCAGATCGTTGTCAGAGTAAGCGAGACGTCCCATTCCCAACTCATAACTCGAATAAACGATCGAGGTGCGATACTCATCGAGCTCCTTCTTCGCTTCGAGAAGCGCAGTGACACCACTGGTCGGAGCCGAAACACTAACTTTACCAGTCGAGATACTGCCTGCAATCGCGCTTAACCCACCAAATCTCCGACCAACCTTCGACGCCGCGCCTTCGGGCTTCTTCACAACCATGCGACCGTAAGCCGCGCGCGATTCCGCTGTTTTACCGAGCCGGTAATTAACGTCGCCGATCTTGGCGAGCATGAGGTTCGCGTTGTACTTGTCGTCGCCTATCGCAGCTACAGGTGCAGCGGCCGGCGCAATGGCCGACACAGCTGCCTGATTCACTGCCTCTTTTCGGGGATCAGACACGAGAAATCCGTCCAGTGCCTTTTGATAATGATCGAGCGCAACCGGGTATTGGCCCTGTCGCATGTAGAGATCGCCCAGTTCATTGTGAGCTGCTGCC
Source organism: Pyrinomonadaceae bacterium (assembly GCA_035275005.1). Lineage (GTDB taxonomy): Bacteria > Acidobacteriota > Blastocatellia > Pyrinomonadales > Pyrinomonadaceae > PSRF01. The sequence goes on from DATENQ010000371.1 coordinate 9,687, forward strand.
ATGCCGCTGTTGTTCTTCGCGGTGGTGTAGAGGTCGAGCGCGTTGCGCAATTGTATGAGTGCCTTATCTGCCTGTCCGCGCTTCAGCAAACGCCGTCCCTCGCGCAAAGCTGCCCCGGCATTGTCGGACTGCTGCGCGCGTGCCGGCAACGCAATTGGCGTCGTTAGAACGATTGCCAGACAGACAACGATTATTCTTTTAAAACTCATTTCACTTCCTTTCAGGTAACACAGATAAAACCGATTGCTGAACTGATGAACCACTTTGCGGTCATTTATGAATTAGATCGAGTGTCGCAACAAGTGTTGGACGCGCAGACGAGGCCATCATCACCATTGACGGCTGCGGATCGTCTTTCGCCAGCCCCAGACCACGCGTGGTTGCCTGTTTCTCGCTTGCTGTTTCGGCTTGTCCGTTCTGTTGCTTCTTGTCCGTTTTGAGCGGCTGTTGCAACTCCTTCTGCACTGAGGCCCAAACTTCAGCGTTCGGCTTAACAGGACAACTCTCTTTGGAATCGCGACACAGCGCTATCAACTCATCGTCAATGGGAATGCCCCCCAAAGGCTCACGCGTAAAAACGAGGAACAGACGTTCAGTGCCGGCGGTCTCATCAAACGCAAACCAGCGCAACCTTTCCTCAGTAGCCAGACTGGTGGGAATTTCGAACGGGACGTGCGCCTGAAGGTAGTTCCCTGCCTCATCCAGATCGGCGTGCGGATAGATCATGGTCGCAGGTCCGTCGTCGGTAGTATTGAAAATGTAGAGATAGCCGTCAGTGTTGGTTTCCAGCAACACACGCACGCGATCGCCTTTGCTGAAAACGCGATCCGGATCGACACGCACCGCCATACCATTCGAGTCGCGCATGAATAACGTCAGCCCGATACCGAGGCGCGGCGCATTTACAGGTGTCGCCGGGTCAGAGGGTTTAGACGATGGCCCTGAAGTGTCCGGCTTTCCGGGCGTCTTCTCCGGTGGCTTGCCCGGCTTGTTTGGACCAGGAGTCGTTTTGGTTCGTCGACGACTTGGTTTGGCTGCCGTCGTGCCTGTGTTCGCAGGCTTTTCTTTGGGCCGCGAAGTCAGGAAAGCACCGCGAACGTCGTCATCCTGCGCTGTGGCTGCAATCCCGATCACGACGCCACAAAGACAAACGAATGCTAAAACCATGACACTCAATCGCATTACCAATCTCCTTCCAGGTCACTGTTAATTGTGCTGAATACGGATCTCGAAAACAATCGGATTGCCGGTCTGATCGGGCGGCGCTTTCACTCTCACGAACGGCGCCTGCGTATTTGATTCGTCAAGCTCGGTAACGGGCCGCTTGTCCTGGTGGCGAGCGGCAAACGTTTTCAGGTCCGCTTGCTGTGCGGCAGATAGAGGCTCGCCTGTAACCGGCTCATTCAAGAACGAAGGCACCGCGAGAGGTGTCTTCGCAAAGATCACTGTGAAATTATCAGTACCGGGGTTCTTGTCCAACGTCAGGTTGTTCTCTGCGCCACTCGGAAAACTGAATTCAACTCCCTTTCTCACTTGATTACTGTTGACGCCGGATTGCGGCAACGGCTTTGTAGTAAGGAAAGCAGTGGGCTTGTTTTTTTCGCCTGGACCAAAGATATAAAGATAGCCGTCTTCATTAAACGTAAAATGAAACTTGAACGACTGCCCTGAAGCAAGCGGCACTAGTCCCGCTACTTTTGTCGGCTGTTCACCAGCAGCCGCACGTTCGAGCTCGAGCCAGTAACGACTAATCTCCCGCGGTGCATTGGTAACTTCCGAGGACGTGTTTGTGTTTGCAGTGGTCGTCCCGCTCGCGTTCGATCGCCACTTCCAAAAAACAAACCCTCCAACACCGAGTGCGACAATCAGCGCCAGCACCACACCCACTCCAATCACGAGTCCCGCTTTGCTCTTTGCCGCAGGAGCAGGAGCGACGGCGGGAACCTTCGCAACTTTCGCAATCTCAGGCGGCGGCGCCGGCTTCGAGACTTGCGGCACAGTCACGCTCGACGCCATTGCCGCCGACTCTGCTACCGTGGCCGCCGGCATATCAGGCTTTGCGGGTTCGTAAACGGTCGCGTTGCTTGTCGCAGGCGGCGCACTTGCAGGCGGTGACGTAGGTAAAGCATCGACAGTAATGACCGTCGGCGCGTTAACATCAGAATTCGTCTGCACACCGCGCTCGATCGCGACAGTTTCCGTCAACTCCGGGGATTGTCCGGTAATCGGAGTCGCCGGTGTTTCCAAACCCGCGCGCAGGTCATCGGCCAGCGCAGCGGCGGTCGGTTGTCTATCGCCACGGTCTTTGGCAGTCGCACGTTCGATCGCGTCACTGAAACCACGCGGCACATCAGGCACAACTTCGTGCAACGGCCGCGGCCTGATAGTGACGTGTTCGCGTCGCAGTTCGTGCAGCGTGTTACCTGAAAAACAGCGACGGCCCAGGATCAATTCGTAGAAGACAAGTCCGAGACTGTAGATATCGGCGCGACCGTCAATCTCTGGGTTCTCGTCGCGGGGGATTTCCCCCCACTGTTCGGGCGACATGTAATAAGGAGTGCCGAGCACTTGTCCCGCCATCGTCAGTGCTGTGTTGCCACCGTTATCGCCCGCGATCTCGCGCATCTTCGCGATGCCGAGATCAAGCAGTTTGACGACCGGCTCGCCACCTTCCGCGGGTCTCCCCACCATGATGTTCTCGGGTTTAAGATCGCGATGGACGACACCCATTGCGTGAGCGGTGTCAAGCACGCTCATGATCGGCGTGAGGATTTCGAATGCTTCTCTGGCGGTAAATCGTCCGCGCGTCTTGAGCTCATGATCGAGCGTGTGACCTTCGACGTACTCCATCACCATGTAGATGGTGCCGTCGGCAGCGGTGCGAAGATCGTAGACGGTTACTGAGTTGGGATGTCGAAAGCGACGTGCTGCCTGACCTTCACGCCTGAATCGTCGCAACCATTCGGCGTTATTTCTGACTTCGGGGGGCAGCACTTTGATCGCGACGCGGTCGCCGAGCAGGATATGGCGCGCGCGATAAACCGCTCCCATGCCGCCTTTGCCGAGCAACGCCTCCATCTGGTACTGCCCGTCGAGCACGGTATCGACGATAGAGGCGGGATCGGCCTCCAACACCTCGCCATCAATCGAACAGAAGCTTACGCTGTCGTCGTATTTTGCTTTGCAGGCAGTGCAGTATTTCATTCGGGA
>DATENQ010000372.1:0-2965 GCA_035275005.1 Pyrinomonadaceae bacterium
AGGAAGAGGGGCTTGCCCCCGCCGCTTCGACTCAACTAACAGCGGGGGCAAGCCCCTCTTCCTGACTTGTTCTTGACTCTCAAAAAGCCTGCAACCGATGTTTCTGTCACTAAAGAACGTTTCCCGGACTTTCGGCACTACGCGAGCAGTCGCCGGCGTGTCTCTGGACGTCAATCAAGGCGAGTTCTTTGGGCTGCTTGGACCGTCGGGCTGTGGCAAGACGACTACGCTGCGCATGATTGCGGGTCTTGAGCGACCCGACTCCGGCGCGATCGAGTTTCAAGACGCCGACATTACTTACCTGCCACCGGAACGTCGTGGCTTTGGCATGGTCTTTCAAAACTACGCACTCTTCCCTCACCTGAACGTGTTTGAAAACGTAGCTTTCGGACTTCGCGCGCGGAATCAAACGAAGGCGGAGATCAGTGAGCGCGTTAACAGCGCGCTCGAGTTGGTCCAACTTCCCGGTTACAGCAAACGTGCCGTCGACGAACTCTCCGGCGGCCAGCAGCAAAGAGTCGCCATTGCGCGCGCGATTGCGATCGAGCCGGCGCTGTTGTTGTTTGACGAGCCACTCTCGAATCTCGACGTGTCGCTCCGTGAAGCAACTCGCAGCGAATTGCGCGAGCTTGTCACGCGTCTCGGACTAACCGCGGTTTACGTCACACACGATCAGGAAGAAGCATTCGCGCTCTGCGATCGGATCAGTGTCATGGTCGGGGGAGAGCTCAAACAGACCGGCCGCCCACGCGAACTTTACGATCAGCCCGCGGAAATCTCAGTTGCTGGTTTCCTCGGACGAAACAACTTGATCAAAGCGATGCGTTTGAGCTCCAGCAAAACGAATGCGGGCGAGTTCAAGACGTTGGAAGGTGGACACACGCTGCACTTGCCGATCAAGCACGAAGATCTGGCGCCGCTTAACAAACCTGTCTATCTCGCTATTCGACCGGAACACGTCAAGCTCAGCGTCGACAATAATAGCGCCGAGAATTCACTGCGTGCGAGCGTTCGTGAGATCGTCTTTGCCGGAGCGACTTCGACGGTGCGCTTAGATGCGAACGGATTGTTGCTTGAAGCGCTGGTGTTGCGCACTGATGAGCTGTCAGTGAATGAAGAGTGCAATGTGATCCTCCCCGCAGACCATCTAAAGCAAATAAAAACAGCCACGGATTGACACGGATGAACACGGATAAAGCAAAACAGAAAATCCGTGTTTATCCGTGGAGATCCGTGGCTCTTTTCATCCTCACCGCATTAGTGCTGATCTACGGGGTTGTTTATCCGAATCTCTCACTCGTAATCAGCTCGTTTCAACGGGCAGGAAGTTGGACGCTCGCCAACTATCGCGAAATTCTCTCGCAGGGGATCGTCATCGAGGCGATCATAAGTAGTGTCGGTCTTTCAATCGGTACCGTTTTGTTCTGTGCGCTTGTCGGCGTGCCGCTCGCGTTCCTCTTTGAACGCTACACGTTTCCCGGACGGCGATTATTCGCTGCGTTCGCCGCCTTGCCGCTGGTCTTGCCGCCGCTTGTGGGCACCGTGGCTTTCATCTTTCTTGCCGGCGAATCCGGCATCCTCGCGCACGGAATACAGAGCCTCTTTGGCCTTCAGAACGCGCCCTGGCGACTGCGCGGCTGGCCTGCGATGCTCCTCTTTCACACTTACACGATGTATCCGTTTTTCTACGTCCTGACGGGCGCGGGTTTGCGCCGGATCGACGCGAGCCTCGCTGAGGCAGCGCGGAGTTTGGGAGCGTCGAAGTTTGCCGTTCTAAGGCGCGTACTGCTGCCACAACTCACGCCGTCGCTGCTCGCCGCAGCACTGCTTACGTTCATGACGTCGATGGCGTCGTTCAGCGCGCCGTTGTTGTTCGGCGGAGATGTACGCGTGTTAACCCTTGAAATCTTCCGTGCGCGACAACGCGGAGATATCACGATGGCGGTTACGGAGACAGTGATACTCGCAATCATCTCTCTCGGAGCGCTGATCGTTTTTCAACGTTACGAAGGAACACGGAAATTCGCGGCCGCCGCGATGAAGGGCGCGCCACGACGCCGCGAGAGCATCGGCAGCGGTCCGGCGCGTGTGCTCGCCACGGTCGCAGCCGTGATCTTCGCGATAGTTTTGATCCTGCCCGTGGCAACGTTGATACTGGTCAGTTTTGCTCAGGAAGGATCGTGGACGACGCAGACGTTTCCTGCTGCTTACACCACTGCGAACTACCAGCGACTGTTCGGCGATCCGTACGCCGCGGAAGTCTTCTTTAACAGCTCGGCGATGTCGGCGATTGCGGCAGTGGCGGCGTTGGTGTGGAGCTTCTGCGTGGTCACGTTGCTGAGGCAAAGCGGCAGTAAATCGAAACTGTTTGGAGAAGGCGGGCGGCGGTTGTTGTCACTGCTGGTGCTGGTTCCATGGGCGCTGCCGGGAACCGTGGTGGCGGTGGCGGTGGCGGAGGCATATGGACAGCCAAGCCTGCTGCTGGGCTCGTTTGTCCTCGTGGGAACGTTCTGGATCCTGCCGTTCGTCTATTTTCTGAGGTTTATGCCCCTCGTCGTGCGCGCGCTTCAGGCGAGCGTCGAACAACTCGATCCGTCGCTGGAAGAAGCGGCCGGCTCCCTCGGGGCGCGTGCCTGGCAGAGATTTACGCGCGTCACGTTGCCGCTGGTGTGGCCGGGCGCGGTCGCGGGGACCCTGCTGGCATTTGTGATCGCGTTAGGCGAATATGTTGCTTCGGTGCTCGTGTTTGTCCCGGCGAATCGACCGATTTCAATCGCCATCGCATCTGAGTTACGTGATTTCAATCTCGGGACGGCGGCGGCGTATGGGGTCGTTTTGATTGTCATCATTTCCATCAGCATGATCGTGGCAGGGCGCCTTGAGAGATTGAGAGGATAGAAGAAATTTCGCGCAAAGGCGCAAAAGAGGACGCAAAGGGAAAAACTAGGGATGAATCTGCGTAATC
>DATENQ010000373.1:0-11093 GCA_035275005.1 Pyrinomonadaceae bacterium
ATTACAACCTTCACCATTTATAGCGACATTCGTCATCCATGCCGATCGGCTGTCCGTCCGGTGGCGGTTGTGGCGGCGTGAGGTTCATCTTCTTCGGGTCTTCCTGGAAACGCTTGATCTGGTTAATCGAGTAAAACAGAAAAGCACGCCGGTTTTCATCCGCCGCCAAACGACTCTGCGACGTTAACCAATTCTTCAGTTGTTCTATCTTCCACGATGCAATCGCGCGTACCTGGTTCGACGCCCGCTCGCCAGACGCCAGCGCCATCAAATCGACAAGCACGATCGTGTCGACGCTGTGTTGTATCTCGCCCGCGTAACCGGCCGACGCAGGCGCTTTCCATGTCGACGCCAGTATCCGATCGATTACTTCAGACAGCCCCGGATTGCGCTGATCGCGAGCATGAAACTGGACCAGCCGCGCAGCTCGTTCCTGGTTCAGGAGAAATCCACTGACGTGATCCGCCACTGCTTCCGCGGGCGCCAGCGCATCGAAAACCGGTTGCGTGCGAATGCGAAAGTTCTCGCGGTTTCGTGAATAACCGGCTGGACGCGGCGGAATCAAACGCAACAACGACTCCGGCATCGCGAGCGCTTCAGGCTTCAGTGTTTCGAGTACCGCGGCGAGCGCCCGGCGCTGCTCCTCGGGTGAAACAATCTGCGGGTTGCGATCACCTTTTCCTTTCAGACTGAAAGTGTAGTCCTGCCCGCCAATCACTTTCGCTGCAGCTTCCACCTGGTAACGGTGATACATGTAGATCGGCACCAGCACGTCTTCGATCGTCGCCATCGGAGCGCCTTCACGAATATTGTTCTCGCCAAAGCGCCGCAACGCAGCCGCGCGCACCTTCATGACATTGTTGAGCTCGTCGATCGCGTTCGAGCCGTTGTCCCAGAGATGGGCCACCGAGCTTGAACTACTCGCGGGCCGCGCGTCCTGATCGGTCAGGTACATCAGGCCGCGCGCGAACGCTTCGCTTAACGTGCGATCGAGCGCGGCTGCTTCATCCGTTCCGGGCGCGAAATCCTGGTAGCCATAAGCGATCGCGACTTTGTCCCACTCACCGATCCCTTTCGCGTACGCGTCAGACAAATCGGGCACTCCATCAGCCCCTAGCTTTGCGCGCGGCGCGGGATAGTCCATCACCGACGCACGATTGGTGGGACTCGCTGCGTAATTGTGTTGCAGTCCCAACGTGTGACCCACTTCGTGCGCGGAGAGTTGTCGCAAACGGGCCAACACCATTTCAAGAAGCTTTGGCGAGGCGGTGTTTGTTTTGTCGTACGGAGCCAGCAAGCCTTCGGCGATCAGAAAATCCTGTCTGTCGCGCAGCGAACCGAGTGAAACGCGTCCCTGGATTATCTCGCCGGTGCGCGGATCGACCAGCGAGTTGCCGTAGGACCAGCCTCTCGTCGATCGATGTACCCACTGGATGACGTTGTAACGCACGTCCATCGGATCAACTTCAGGCGGCATCACCTCGACTCGAAACGCATCCTTGTAGCCAAGCGCTTCGAACGCCTCGCTCCACCAGCGCGCGCCTTCGAGTAATGCCGTTCGCACTGGCTCCGGCGCGCCACGATCGACGTAGTAAACAATCGGCTCGACTGCTTCGCTAACGCGCGCGCTCGGATCTTTCTTTTGCAAACGATGACGCGCGATGTAACGCCTGGTTACTGGTTCCTCGATCGGCGTTGCGAAGTCCATGTAGTCAATGCCTTGATAACCCGCGCGTGGATCGAAGACTCGTGGCTTGAAACCAGCGGGCGGAAGTTGCACGAATGAATGGCGTTCGCGAACCGTGATCGCCTCCGGCACCGGTACGACTTCTCGTACGAATTGCCCGGTGGGTTCGCCGGTGAAGGTCAGCGTAGTTTCGACTTCTGTGTTTTGCGGAAAGTTTTTTGTGTTTGGAAGATAGAACGCGCTGCGGGTGGGATCGAATCGATAGGTGCCCTGCTGTCCTCTTTGCAACGTGGTGGTGACCTGGTGAACGTCGCGAAGATAAAAGTTCGTCGCATCGACCAGAACGCGATTGCCTTCTTCAGCGGCGACTTCGAACCCCCACAACGTCGACTCCGCAAAAGCATCTCTCACGGCCTGACGTTCGTCCGCGTTGTTACTAGTGGCGCGGAAATTGTAGTTCGGCGCCACCAACAAAACGCGCGGTCCGGTGCGATCGAAACGGACGATCGCGCTGTTGCCGAGTTGACCGCGATCGAGGCCGATGTCGTTCGAGCCGATCCCGGCGGGCAGAGATTCGACGTAGAGAAACTCGGTGTTCCACTTGTCGATCTCGAGCCAGATCTTTCCGGCCTTTGCGTCCCAGTAAAACGTGAAGAAGCCCGGAAATTTCTCCATCCCCGCGACTTTTTCCGTGATTTTCTGGGCTTGAACCGCGGAAAGGCAGAAGAACAACAACAGAAAGACACTCAGTCGTTTCATTTCGTATCTCCGTTTTTAGCCACAGATGAACACGGATTACACGGATTAAGCTAAATCTGTGTAATCCGTGTCATCCGTGGCTAAATATTCTTACTGATTTCGCCACTCGGGAATCCGTCCCGGAGTCCAGGGGGCGCCTGCAGCCTCCAGTTGTTTCTCGAGCCGCGCCAAATCGACTTCGATCAATTGTCGCAGTTGGACCAGTACTGCTTCAAAATCCTGCGCCGCGGCGTTGTATTGATTGATCTGAGTCTGAGTCGGACGCGAGATGGACATGCGTTGCGCGCCCACGACGTAACCGATTCGATCGTTGATCGACGGAGGCGTATTTATGTTGCGCTGTCGTGCGGCACTGTCGCCACTCAAAGCACGCAGGATTTCGTTGGTTCGTCGATCGAGCGCAGTCGCGTCGTCGTTTAATCGCTGCGGCAATGAAGGCGTCTCCGCAATTGCACGCTTAATTGCCGCGAGTCGCGGCTTGAGTTGGGTTGCGGCCTGAGTGGCGCCGGTAGCCGCGCGTTGTAAACGCTGTGCTTTCTGCTGAAACTCCACCAACGCCGCATGATCGGCAGTCGACATCGTCTCCTGGCCTTCGACCGTCACTTGAAACTCCTGCGCTGGTCCAAGCGGAGTGACGACGCCATCGACACGTTTCGCTAGCTGGGCTTTGTAAGTTCCCGGCATGACGAGCGGACCGCCCGGCGGTTCGAAATCAAAGTCCGCATCGGGCGGTGGTGGCCCGGCAAGATTCGCCGCGGGGTAACGCAAGTCCCAAGTCAGACGCTGGATTCCCGCCGTCACTGGACCAGTCAGCCGCCGCACGACATTGTCTGAAGCATCAGTGATCGCAAGTATCATCGCCGGCGCTTCTTCCTCTTCCTCGGCGCGTAGATCGGTGCGCGTGGGCCAACCAACCGGCGCGCCTTTTTTCTCCGCTTCGCGCTCGCTCTCCTGACGCTTCTCTTTCCGCGTCTTGATCGCGTCTTTCAAGTACCACGTCACAGTCGCGCCATACGGCGGATTGTCAGCCGTATAATATCGCTCGCCCTGAAAACTCTTGCCGCGACCACCGAGCGGTTGCGATTGGATGAACATCAACGCGTCCTTCACCGGAAACACGACTGCTTCCTGTCGCAGTGTCTCGGGTTTAATGGTGCGGAGTGGTGCGTAGTTGTCGAGAATGTAAATGCCGCGCCCGAACGTACCAACAACGAGATCGTTCTCGCGTTTTTGAATGGTGAGATCGCGCACCTGGATCGTCGGCAGACCGCCTTTGAGTTGAATCCACTTCTGTCCGCCGTCGACCGAAAAGTACAAACCCCACTCAGTGCCGGCAAAAAGCAGATTCGGATTGACGTGATCTTCCGCAATCGCCCACACAGGTCCGTTCTTCGGCAGGTTGCTGCTCAACGAAGTCCACGTCCTTCCTGCGTCCGTGGTTTTCAGCAGGTAAGGTTTGAAGTCGTTGTTCTGGTGATTTTCAAAAGCCACGTACGCTGTGTTCGCATCGTGATTGGAAGTGATGATGCGGCTAACGTAAGACATGTCCGCGACACCGGGAAACTTCTCGATCTTGCGCCAGTTTTTGCCGCTGTCTTCCGTTATTTGCAGTAGCCCATCGTCGGTGCCGACGTAGATCAGCCCTTCCTTCTTCTGTGATTCGGCGAGCGCCGAAGCGTTGCCGAAGAATGCGGTCGAAGCGTTTTTCGCAACCGCATCAATGCTCCAGATTCTGCCCATCACCGGCAGCTTGTCGCGATCGAGGCCGCGCGAGAGTGGGCCGCTAATCAGTTGCCACGTGTCGCCACGATCATCGCTGCGATAGAGTTTCTCGGACGCCATGTAGAGCCGCGTGTGTGAATGTGGACTGATTATGAACGGCGAATCCCAGTTCCATCGCGGCGGATCTTCGTTACGTTCGGGTTGCGGTTGAATACCGATGCGTTGTCCCGTGCGCTTGTCGAAGCGAACGATTACACCATGCTGTAGTGACGCGTAGATCGTATTCGGATCTTCCGGATCGACCTGCGAGCGAAAACCGTCACCGCCGTTGGTGACAAACCAGTCGGCGTTAGTGATGCCCGAAGCGCTGCGTGTGCGTGACGGACCACCAAAGCTGTAGTTGTCCTGCGTACCGCCGTAAATGTTGTAGAAAGGTTTCGCGTTGTCGGTAGTGATGTCGTAAAACTGCGGCACCGGAAGATTTTGTTTGAAGTCCCAGTGCTGACCACGATCGAAACTCTCGTAGATGCCGCCGTCGCAACCGACGAGGTAATGATCCGTATTCGCCGGATCGATCCAGATGTCGTGATTGTCGACGTGCTTATTGCGCTCGCCGAGCCGTCGCAACGTGCGGCCACCATCGTCTGACACCATCAGAAACACGTTCATCACGTAGATGCGCTCGACATCTTTCGGATCGGCGACGATGCGCGCGTAGTACATCGCCGTCGCGTCAAACTCGTTACGCCGTTCCCAACTGCCGCCGCGATCGCCCGAGCGGAAAATCCCACCTTTGCGATCGGCCGCTTCGACAGTCGCATAGATCACGTTTGAGTCGACTGGAGAGATCGCGAGACCGATTCGACCGAGCTCCACGGTCGGCAAGCCGGCGCGCAGTTTGTTCCAGGTAGCGCCTGCGTCTGTCGATTTGTAGATCGCACTCTCCGGGCCGCCGTCGATGAGCGTCCACATGTGTCGCCGGCGTTGATATGAAGCGCAGTAGATCGTGTTTGGATCGTTTGGATCGATGACGATGTCGGTTACGCCGGTGTTCTCGCTGATGTTGAGAATGTTCTTCCACGTTTTGCCGCCGTCAGTTGTTTTGAAGAGTCCGCGCTCACCGCCCGGCCCCCACAGCGGTCCTTGCGCAGCAACGTAAACGATGTTTGAGTCTTTCGGATCGATGGCGATGCGTCCGATGTGCTCGGAAGTCTTGAGACCGACGTTTCTCCAGGTTCTGCCGCCGTCCTCAGATTTGTAGAGACCGTTGCCATAGGAAACACTGCGCTGGCTGTTGTTCTCGCCTGTGCCGACCCAAACGGTGAGCGGGTTCTTTGGATCCAGCGTGATGGCGCCGATTGAATAAGAGGCTTCGTTGTCGAATACAGGTGTCCAGGTGATGCCTGAGTTGATCGTCTTCCACACGCCGCCGGATGCAACTGCAACGTAGTAACGCGACGGATTGTTTGGTTCGACCGCAAAGGCGACGACGCGTCCCGAAGTGAACGCCGGTCCAATCGATCGGAACCTGAGCCCGTTGAATGTCGGCGTCGACATCGGATCGCGCGGCGTAGGCGATGCGTCGGGTGTCGGTGTCGGCGTTGGGCTTGCGGTTGCGGCTGGAGTTGGCGACGGTGACGCCGGCGGTCGCGGTGGTTCCTGAGCGACTACGCTGAGCGGCAGTAATACGAGCATCGAGATCACAGACAATGCGCACGAAGACATGGTCATAAACAAGTTCCTTTTAGTTGTGATAGAGATGGAGCTGTAGAGACGGACTACTGATTACATGCCACAGATTAACACGGATTACACGGACAAATGCTTGCGCAGGAACTCGACCGTTCGCTGCCACGCGTCGGCGGCGGCTTCCGCGTTATAAACTTCCGGCCGCGTGTCGTTGAAAAACGCATGATCCGCGTCCTTGTAGATATTTACTTCGACCTGCTTGCCGAGATCTTTTAACTTGCGCTCGAGATCGCGCGCCAACGCCGGCGTAACAAAACCATCTTTCTCGGCATACAAACCCAACACAGGCGCGTGCAGGTTCGGCAGATCGGGCTTAACTTTCGGATGTCCACCATAGAATACTACGCAGGCGCCGACCTTTGGGTTTTTCGTTGCGGTGTACAGGGCGAGTGCGCCGCCCATGCAAAATCCGATGGCGCCAATTTTCTCGCTGGTAGTCGAGTCGAGCGTCGAGAGATAGTCGACGGCAGCGCCCAGGTCTCGCTCCGCCTCGTCGATACGCATCGCCATCATTAGCTTGCCTGCTTCATCAGGAGACTTCGTCGTCTTACCGTGATAAAGATCGGGCGCGAGCGCGACAAAACCTTCCGCGGCAAAGCGGTCGCAAACGTCTTTGATGTGATCCACCAGTCCCCACCACTCCTGAATCACAACCACGCCTGGACCGCTACCATTCTTCGGTTCAGACAAATACCCGCCAGTCGTTCCGCCCGCAAATGGAAATTGGACCATCTCACCCATTATTCTCTCCCCCCCTACTCTGTCTCGGATCTTCGCGAGCGATCGAGCAACACGCCGTCCCAGCGATTCATTACGTCAAGATGGATGTCAAACTGATCGATCACGCGCATCGTGATGTGGTTGATCATGTCGTCGAGATTCTGGGGGTTGTTGTAGAACGCGGGCATGGGAGGAAGTATGGCCACACCCATACGGGCCAGTTTTAGCATGTTCTCGAGATGTATTTCGCTGAATGGCGACTCGCGCACTACCAGCACGAGCTTGCGTCGTTCTTTGAGTATCACATCGGCGGCGCGATGAATCAGGTTGTCGCCCAGACCGTGTGCGATCGCGGCGAGCGTGCGCATGCTGCACGGCGCGATCACCATTCCCAACGTCACAAATGAGCCACTCGAGATCGCCGCGCCCTGCGCGCCGACGCCGTAACTCTGCGTCGCGAGGCTTTGTACGTACTTCAGAGAGTATGGGGTTTCATGCGTGAGAGTGCGCGCCGCCCACTTGCTCACGACCAGATGTGTTTCCACTCCCGACCCGTGCAACATTTGCAGCAGTCGCACACCAAAGATCGTTCCGGTCGCGCCAGTGATGCCGACGATAAGGCGTGTGGGCTTCGTCTGTTCCATGATGTGGACTTATTCTCGCTGAATGAGCTTGTCACATCAAGTCCGGCTTAAAAAACTTGACAGGACAAACTTAGCGCCACAATACTGGAAACGCGTTCTCGACCCATCGCGACCCTGAGAACGCACCACTCGTCGAAGTCACACCTTACGCCCTCCTCCGTTGAGGACCTAAGCTGCTGCAAAGCATTTCGGAGATTTAGCCTTGAGAATCGATCGCTTGTTAAAAAGGCTGGGCCTGTTCCGGTTTGTTCTTGTCTGTCTCTGCGCGGGAATTCTGCTGAGTAGTAGTTCGGGCTGTTCAGTAAGTGATAGGAACAGTAAAGCTGCATCCGCGCCAGCACAGTCGTCTACTGTTTTGACTGGTAAGGTCGTGGGAATAGTTGATGGCGACACCATCGACGTGCTTGACAGTGACAGGAATACTCATCGAGTTCGACTTGCTGGAATTGATGCACCAGAAAGACGGCAGGCGTTTGGTACCCGATCGACACAGAATCTGACGTCTCTGGTTCGCGGAAGTGCCGTCCGCGTTGAGTGGTACAAACTCGACGACTGGCAACGCCTTGTCGGCAAGGTGCTAAAGAACGATCAGGACATCTGTCTTGAGCAGGTGCGGGCAGGATTCGCCTGGCATTTCAAGCGTTACGAGGATGAGCAGAGCGAAGAGGACCGTAAGATTTATGACGCTGCTGAAAAAGAAGCTCGCTCAGCGAAGAAAGGTTTGTGGAAAGATCTGATACCACTCGAGCCGTGGCGGTATCGAGAGCAGCAACACGATCACTCACAAGCTTCGAAGTTCATACCTGATATTCCTGACACAAGCAGCGCATCGGAAGTAGCGGCCGTAGCGGAGGAGGGGAACATCAGGGGAAATAGACGGTCAATGATTTATCACTGGCCTGGCTGTCCCAATTACGACGATATCGCACCCCATAATCGCGTCCCCTTTACAACACGCTACGAAGCCGAGCAGGCGGGTTATCGCGCCGCCAGGAATTGTAATTAACCCGATTAGCGAACAAACGAAAGGCCGGACACTAAATGCACCCGGCCTTACGTTTGCCCAGAGTGTTGTATCGTTAAGCTTTCACGGTTACGTACTTCTCGATCATTCTCGTGATCGATTCTTTACTCGTCGCGCCCACCACGCGCTCGACTTCCTTTCCGTCACGGAAAAGGATCAACGTCGGGATTCCCTTAATGCCGTAGCGTTGTGCGGTTGACGGATTGTCGTCCACGTTCAACGCCACCACACTCGCATTCTCACCGTAGTGCTCCGCGACAGCCGCCACGGTCGGCGCCAGCATACGGCAAGGGGCACACCATTCCGCCCAAAAATCGACCAGCACCGGTTTATCGGATTTCAAAACATCATTCTCAAACGAGCTATCGCTCACTTCTCTCAAGTCACTCATTGTAGTCGCTCCTAATCTTCCTAATCTTTCCTAAATTTTATTGCCCCTCGCCTTCGAGGAAATTCTTTAATAGCCGTGCGCGCGACGGATGGCGCAGTTTGCGTAGTGCCTTCGCTTCGATCTGGCGAATGCGCTCACGAGTCACGTTAAAATTCTGACCCACTTCTTCCAACGTCCGCTCGTGACCGCCGTTGTCGAGTCCAAAGCGCAGGCGAATCACACGCTCTTCACGCGGGCTCAACGTCTGCAACACGTCGCCGGCAATCTCGCGCAAGTTTGAAGTGATCACACGCGCTGCCGGGCTTTCGCTCGACTTGTCTTCGATCAAATCGCCCAACTGCGAATCACCATTCTCACCAATCGGCGTCTCCAAAGAGATCGGATCCTGCATTAACTTGCGCGCCTTCCGCACCTTGTCGACCGAGGTATCCATCTTCTTGGCGATCTCTTCAGTCGTCGGCTCGCGGCCAAGCTCACGCACCAGCTCACGCGAAGTGTTCTTGAGTTTATTGATCACTTCGATCATGTGTACTGGAATACGAATCGTGCGCGCCTGGTCTGCGATGGCACGCGTGATGGCCTGGCGAATCCACCAGGTGGCGTAAGTCGAAAATTTATAGCCACGCCGCCAGTCAAACTTGTCGACGCCCTTCATCAAACCGAGATTGCCTTCCTGAATCAGATCGAGAAACTGCAAACCACGGTTTTGATACTTCTTCGCGATCGAAACCACTAGACGCAGGTTGGCTTCGGTCAGCTCGTGCTTCGCCTGTGCCGTCTGCGCTTCACTGACAGCAATCATCTGGTGTGAACGCTTAATCTCCAGCGGCGCCAGGTGATGCTCGATTTCGATTTCCTTTAGACGTTTTCTGGCGGTCGCAATGTTCTTTTTCAATTCCTTCTGCTTGTCCGCCTTCAACCCTTTCCGCTTCAGTTTTTCGGTGTTGGAGTCGATCTCGCGCTCGAGTCCACGTGTTTCCTTGTGCACGACGCCGATAGCGGAGATCAGCCGCTGGCGGGCTGCTTCCTTCAGGTGCAGACTTCTGATTTCCGTGGCAATCTCCAAACGAGTGCGAGCGAGCTTGCGCCGGTAACGCAGCAGTTTCTTCGAGCGCTTGCCGCGTGAAATTCTTAGTTCGTCGGAGTAACGCTCAAACTCTTTCAAGCCTCGCTTGTAGAGATTCCGGATGTTGTTAAGACCTTCGATGGTCCACTGTAAATACTCTTCACTACGATCTTCGTGCTCTTCGGTCTCCATTTGATCGGAGAAAGCCACGACGTCGCGGATGTTGAGCGTGCCGGCGGCGAGATCGTCGCCGATTCTGAAGAGCTCAACTACGGCGATTGGAGAACGTGCAATTGCCTTCTCGGCGCGTTTCTGCCCGCGCTCGATGCGCTTCGCGATCGACACTTCCTGTTCGCGCGTCAGCAACGGCACGACACCCATCTCGCGCATGTACACGCGGATGGGATCCGACGTCTTATCCATCTCGCCGGCCGAGAGATCGAGCTCGACCTCTTCGTTCATACCTTCCTCAGACTCAACCGCAGACGAGGATTCCTCGATCAAAGGCTCCTCGATCTCGGTCTCACTGCTGGTCGCCCGCTCGAGCGTTTGCAGGACTTCATCGATATCCTCTATCGATACGGCGTCGTCGGTCAGTTCCTCGCTGAGGTTGACAAACTCGCCCTTTACCGAGTTCATGAGCTCGATGCTTTGATCTTTTTCAAGCCTGGACAAAATTAACTTTCCTTTCTCGCGGTTTATTTACGCAATTCGGAGGGTGCGCGCCCTCCGTTCTTTGCCCCAGCGCGCACTTGAGGCAACGGCGCTAACTTATTCTGGTCGAAGTGCTTTTTTCTTCCATTCCTTTCAATTGTTTTCGATGCCGCAGCAGCGCCACAGGGTTTCAAGCGACGTACGACGTCGTTAATTGTGATGTTTTTCAGCACCCGCTCGACCGCGGAATCCACTTCCTCCAGTACTTTTCCTAAAACCGTCTCGATATTCACGCCCACCGGGCAGTCGCGACTGGGAGGTTGCCGGTGCAGCGAGAAGACGCCGCGGCACTCGAGTGCCTGATAGACGTCCAGAAGGGTCGTTTTTGCGGGGTCATTTGCGAGCCGAGAGCCGCCGAGGGAACCGGTCTGAGATACAACCAACCCTGCTTCGGCCAGTTTCTTCAACATGCGCCGGATCACGACGGGATTGGTATTTATGCTTTCCGCAACCTGCTCGGATTTAAGAGGTTCTTCGCCTGACCAGGCCATCAAGCTCAAAACATGTACCGCAACCGCGAACCTGCTATTTGTCGACATATCAATCCAACTGGGGAACTACGGGCCGCCTTTTTGTAACCATTATAGTTACAAACTTGGTTTTGTCAACTGTTTGAT
>DATENQ010000374.1:0-8938 GCA_035275005.1 Pyrinomonadaceae bacterium
GTCGCGATTCAAAAGAGCGGGGGCAAGCCCCTCTTCCTGACTTGTTCAATTTAGTCTGGCTTGTTCAGTTATCTGGCTTGTTCCAATAATCTGGCTTGTTCCAATAATCTAGCTTGTTCAGTTATCTGGCTGTGCAATTCTGACTATTAAGTATCTAACCAGTCCTATTTTCTTGTTAAAGTTTCTCTCGCGTGCTAACTTCAATGCGTCTCTTCATTTGCGAGTCACCTCTCGGCTCGCGCTGAACTAAAACGAGTGGAGTGTCTGATGAGTAGCGGCAAGTTTAGACAGATCGTGGGACTCGTTGTGCTGGCGTCCTTAGCTCTTTCGACCTACTCGTGTACCATCGTCTCCAGTAACGAAGAGTTTTTCGGCTCCACTACGCCACCAAAGCAAAACATCTTTCGCTACGTCAACGGCGACGAACCGCAGTCACTCGATCCCGCGATGGGCAACGGCCAACCGGAAGGTCGCCTCTACATGGCGCTCTACGAAGGTCTGGTTGAATACAATCCCAAAACTCTCGCTCCCGAACCGGCACTGGCAGAACGCTGGCACATCAACAACGATTCATCCGAGTTTACTTTTCACCTGCGACACAACGGTCGCTGGTCCAACGGCGATCCGATCGACGCGAACGATTTTGTCTATAGTTTCCGTCGCGCCCTTGCGAAAGAGACGGCTTCACCCAACGCTTATCTCGCTCCATATCTAAAATACGCGCAAGCCTACAACCAGGGACAAGTCTTCGTGCGCGATCCGCAAACCGGTCACTTCCTGCTGGCCAAGGATTTCGTCGCCGATCTCCCTCCCGAACCGATTAGCGGCGCTCCGGTCGATCCGGCCAAACCTGAATATGCTCCGGATCCTAACGAACCAAAAGGCGATCCCGATACCGCGTTCCATCAACAGATGCACAGGCCGCAGCGATTGACGCTGCCGGGAGATGAGAAAGCGCGCGCAAAACGTATCGACGCGAATGCAAAGTTAAAAGCTGCGGTTGCCGGTAAAGAGTTCGTACCTGTTAAGGGCGAGGATCTCGGCGTAGAAGCAGTCGACCCATACACCGTCAGGCTTTACATGGGCCAACAGGCGCCATTCTTTTTAGGATTGCTGGCGCACCAGCTTTTTCGTCTGGCGCCACGCAAGGCAGTGGAGCAGTATGGCGCCGCCTGGACCCAGCCGGAACACATCGTCACCTGTGGTCCATTCAAGCTAAAGCAGTGGATACCTTATGACAAGATAGTTCTCGAACGCGATCCAATGTATTGGGACGCAGCCAACGTCAAACTCGACGAGATCTATTTCTATCCGATAACCGAAAACCACACAGTGATGAACATGTACAAAGTCGGCGAGCTTGACGCGGTCTACAATCACGCCGTGCCGAATCCATGGCTTCACGCAATACGGTCCAAGAAAGACTACATGGATGCGGTAGAGACTGCGATCGACTATTTGATCATGAACACCACTAAGCCTCCCCTGGACAACGTCAAGGTACGGAAGGCATTCAATCTCTCGATCGACAAGCAGGCGTGGGCCGATTGGCGCCGCATCGTAAAACCGCTGACCGCATTTACTCCCGAAGGAATGTTTCCCGGCTATCCTCAACCCCAGGGCGCGAAGTTCAATCCAGCGGAAGCGCGACGGTTGCTCGGCGAGGCCGGCTATCCGGTAACGCAAAACTCTGACGGCAGTTTTTCCTGTCCGAAGTTTCCGGTGGACCAGGTCGAGTTTTTCTACAACGCTCAGTCAGCAAACAAAGCCGTCGCCGAATGGATGCAGGCGCAGTGGAAACAGAACCTTGGAATCACCATCGGCTTACGCGCTATGGAGTGGAAGACGTTTTTGGATGCGAGAGGCAAACTGGAGTACAAGGGATTTGCGCGAGGCGCCTACGGCGCGGATTATATGGACCCGTTCACGTTCCTGAGTCTTTTCTATACGGGTGGCGACAACGGCACAGGTTGGGAGGATCCGAAATACATTGCCATGCTTGACGAAGCGAACCGCACGTTGGACCACAGCAAGCGTTATGAGTTGTTGGCGAAAGCGGAAGCGTACCTGCTCGACGCCCAACCGATCATTCCGATCGCAACGCCGTCTGTGAACTTCCTCAAGAAACCATATGTGAAAGGGATGTATCCGAATCCAGCTTCTCTGTATCCCTGGAAGTATATTTATATCGAACGCGACCAAGCCAAGTGGGACTATAGCACGCCGAAATTGACCGCAGATTAACGGGAATCAGACTGATTCGCCCCCAGATGCTTCGCTTCATAGTCAGACGCCTGCTCGTTACGATCCCCACGATCCTCGTCGTGATTTCGCTCACCTGGGTGCTGATTAAACTCGCGCCCGGCAACTTCTACTCCGGCGAAAAACAGCTCCCCGCTGCCATCGAGAAAAATATTCGCGAGAAGTACGGTCTTGATAAACCGTGGTATCAGCAATACGGCAAGACGATGTGGAACATCGTGCGCCACTTCGACTTTGGTTCGTCGCTGCGGTACGAAGGTCAATCAGTAAACACCATCATCAGGAATTCTTTGCCGGTGTCGGCAGCTATCGGACTGCTGGCCTACTTGCTGGCATTGTTAGTCGGCGTGACTGCCGGCTCGATCGCGGCACTTAAGCAGAACACTGCCTGGGATTACGGCTCGATGGCGCTCGCGATGCTCGGCATTTCCGTGCCTAATTTCGTGCTTGGTCCGATCCTCGTGCTTATCTTTTCGCTTACGCTTTACTGGTTGCCGCCTTCTCGATGGGCCGGCTTTCCGAGTTGGAATCTGGTTCTGCCAGTGCTCACTTTGTCGGCGTTACAGATGGCTTACATCGCGCGACTCACGCGCGCTGGAATGCTCGAAGTGCTGCGCTCGGACTACATCCGCACAGCGCGCGCGAAGGGTTTAAGTGAGCGCGACGTCGTGCTCAAACACGCGTTGCGAGGCGGCCTGATGCCGGTGATCTCTTACACTGGACCAGCCTTAGCGTTTCTGTTGACCGGTACGGTGGTGGTCGAGAGGATCTTCGCGTTGCCGGGTCTGGGAAACTACTTTATCCAGGCTTCACTCAATCGCGACGAGCCGCTGATCATCGGTATCGTCGCGTTCATTGCGATCGTGCTTTTGTTGATGAACCTGTTGGTCGATATCGCTTACGCGTATCTCGATCCCCGTGTGCGGTATCAGTAACGACAAAATGTCTACCGAGAAGGATCCAGATCAGATACACATTGCGCCGGAGATGGCGATCGCCGAGGCAGATGTGCGATCGGAGGAGGCGGGAGAGTTTATCCGCGGCTCATCATTGTGGCGCGATGCGTGGCGTCGTTTGTTCAAAAACAAGCTGGCCGTCTTTGGTTTGATTGTGGTTCTGATCGTGACGATCGCGTCGGTGCTTGGTCCCACCGTGATCAAGGCCGTCTTCGGATTCACGCCCGATTACATTCCGACGCAGATCAAATTAAATAGATCATATCCTCCCTTTACTGGACCAGACGGCGAATTCTCCTGGCTCCATCCGATGGGGACGGATAATGCCGGGCGCGATCAACTCGCGCGCGTACTTCAGGGTGGACAGATTTCGTTGTTTGTCGGTGTCATCGCGACCCTCGTGTCGTTGCTGATTGGAGTGACCTACGGTGCAATCGCCGGTTACGTCGGCGGACGTGTCGATAACGTGATGATGCGGATTGTCGACGTGGTGTATTCGCTGCCTTACGTGATCGTCGTCATCGTACTGCTTTCCCTGTTTCGCAGTCAGACGCCACGAGGACAGTTGATCCTGCTGTTCGTCGCGCTCGGGTCCATTTCATGGTTGACGATGGCCCGGATCGTGCGAGGACAAGTGCTGTCGCTGAAGAACCAGGAGTTTGTGCTTGCGGCACGAGCGACTGGAGTTTCGGGTACGCGGATCATCTTTCGTCATTTGGTGCCGAATACGTTGGGACCGGTGATCGTGTACGCGACGCTGACGATTCCACAGATCATGTTGACTGAAGCGTTTCTATCGTTTCTAGGTTTTGGCGTGCAGGCGCCGCTTGCGTCGTGGGGAAGTCTGGCGGCGGATGGCATTCAGACCATCGGCATCTTTCCGTGGCAGCTGATCTTTCCCGGCGTCACGATGGCGCTGACGCTCTTCTCGCTGAACTTTCTGGGCGACGGCTTGAGGGATGCGCTCGATCCGCAGATGAGGACGGTATAGGTCTTATAGGACGAATAGGACCTATTAACAGCTATGACCCCTAATCCTGACGGCAATCTTCTCGAAGTAAAAGATCTCCGCACCTACTTCGAAACCGAAGACGGAACAGTCAAAGCCGTCGACGGCATCTCGTTTCAGCTCAAACGCGGCGAGACACTCGGCATCGTAGGCGAGTCAGGCTCGGGTAAATCGGTCACCAATCTCTCGATCATCCGCCTCGTCCCCGATCCTCCCGGAAAGATCGTGTCCGGTGAGGTCGTCTTCAACGGTTCCGATCTGCTGCTACTCTCAAACGAAGCGATTCGCAAGATTAGAGGCCGCCGCATCGCCATGATCTTCCAGGACCCGATGACGTCGCTCAATCCGTTCATGAAGATCTCGAAACAACTGATGGAGATGACTCAGCTCCACCTCGGCCATTCAAAATCGCAGGCCTACGATCACGCGATCCGAATGCTGGAAACAGTCGGTATTCCAGACGCGCGCGCGCGCGCCGGCAACTACCCGCACGAGTTCTCCGGCGGCATGCGCCAGCGCGTGATGATCGCGATGGCACTTTCCTGCGAGCCGGAGCTGCTGATCGCCGACGAACCAACCACGGCACTCGACGTTACGATTCAGGCGCAAATACTCGAGCTCATCAAAAAACTCAAAAGCGAAACCGGAACGAGCGTCATTCTGATTACGCACGATCTCGGTGTCGTCGCCGGCATGACAGACCACGTTATCGTGATGTATGCGGGCAAGATCTTCGAGCAAGCCCGCACCAGCGAACTGTTTTCGCTCCCAGGAAATCCGTACACGAAGGGTTTGTTGAAATCCGTACCCGATCCGACAGCGGAGCAGGGCAAGCTGTACCAGATTCCGGGATTGCCGCCCGACGTCGCTCATCTCAAACCCGGCTGTCCGTTTGCGCCACGTTGCGACCGCGTTGAAGAGATCTGTCGTCGCGAGTTTCCACCGTTTGTAAAACTCAACGCCGATCACTATTCACTCTGTCACTTCGCGCGTGAAGTCTACAGCGAATCGGGAGGCACGCCGATCCAATGAGCGCATTACTCTCGATTAAAGATCTCAAAGTGCATTTCGATCTCGGTGGTGGTGGTCCACTCGATAAATTGTTTGGCACTAATCCCGTCAAACGCATCGTGAAAGCCGTCGACGGCGTCTCAATCGATATCTACAAAGGCGAAACTCTGGGCCTCGTCGGCGAGTCAGGCTGCGGCAAGTCAACACTCGGACGAGCCATCCTGCGATTAACCGAACCGACAGACGGCCAGGTGTTCTACGGGGATCGCGATCTGGCCCACTTGTCAGCGAGACAGTTGCGCGAACAGCGTCGCCACCTACAAATCATCTTTCAGGATCCCTACTCGTCACTAAATCCGCGCATGACGATCGGACAGATCGTCGGCGAACCACTCGAAACGTTTCACCTGGCGCGAGGGAGGGAAGCCGAACAACGCGTGCAGGAGTTGCTCGAAGTGGTCGGTCTCAGCAAACGTTTCATCAAGCGATATCCGCACGAGTTTTCCGGCGGACAACGTCAACGCATCGGCATCGCGCGAGCACTCGCAGTCGATCCCGATTTCATCGTCGCGGACGAACCGATTTCGGCCCTCGATGTTTCCATCCAGGCGCAGATCATGAATCTGCTCGAAAAGCTGCGTCGCGAAAAGAATCTTACATACCTCTTCATCTCACACGACCTCCGCGCCATTCGACACGTTTCAGATCGCGTTGCCGTGATGTATCTCGGCAAGCTCGTCGAGATCGCGGATGCGAAGGTCATCTACAACGAACCGCTAATGCCGTACACCAAGGCGCTGATTTCAGCTGTGCCCGTGCCCGATCCTCAGGTCGAAGCGACCCGGCAGCGTATAATGCTGGAGGGCGACGTGCCTTCTCCCATCAATCCCCCGACGGGCTGTCGCTTTCACACCCGTTGCCCGTACGCGATTGACGCATGCAAGGAGGTGGTTCCTCAGTTGGTTGAAATCAAACCGGCGCATTTCGCGGCTTGTATTAGAATCAGTCCGGCTCAACCTCATATCGAGGACGTTCCCCCCGGAGCCGCGCCGGGCCTTGAATAAGCCGAGTGCTTCTTCTTAGCCTTGAAATCCCCTTATCATTAAGCGTTTAGCACTAAGGTAAACCCGTCGTGCGGATTAGGGTAAGCTCAGTTGTGCCGTGGCAGTCTGATAAGTCGTGCTTTGCCATAGGTTTGAGCCCAGAGCCTGATGGTTAAAAAGTCCCCCATTGCCCTGAGTCCTCAGGAACATCGCGACGAGGCTCCGCCCTCCTGGGCCGAAACCCAGGATTCAGTGGCGGCGTCAGCGGGGCTCGCCTTGTTGTTAGTGGATGGCCACCAGCCTCCCGCAGTGGTGGTCTCCAACAATAACTCGATCTGCCACACCTTTCAGACGTCTCCCGAGCACGTTGAGCTTTGCGATCCCTACTGTGGCGCGGCTCACTCGAAAGCGGTGAAGGCCGGTGGAATCGTAGAGTACAAGTGTCACGCGGGACTTTCGTGTTTTGCGAAGCCGGTTGAGATCGGCGGGAAGCGCAACCTGGCGGTGATTGGCGGGCGCGCTTTCGTGAAGAGTTCGGATTATCAACAACTGATGGAACGCTTTCGCACAGGTGATTTACAGAGCATCGCGTCGGATGAGGTTTTCGCGAACATCCTTTTCTCCGATCCGCAGCGTTTGAGCGAATTGGCGGAGCGAGTGGATCGTGCCGCGCATCGACTACAACACGCGTCTTCTAATGGATCCGGAGTGCCGGCGGAAAAAGTGGTCCAACCTCCGGCGAAGGTTGAAAAGTCTGAAGCGAGTCACGACCTTGAGCAGGAAGTGCAGCGTTTGCGAAGTGAGCTGGAATATCGAACTCGCTTTACCGATTCGCTGCAACACTTTTTGGAACGCATTAGCTGCGCGGATCCGGTTAAGACCTACGACTCGATCATCACCAATTCGAAAGAGTTGCTTCGCTCGGAGCGCGCGTCGTTGATGGTGTTGGATGAAGCCTCGAATGAGTTGGTTCTGAAAGCCGCGAGTGGGCTGACAATGGATCCGAGCTCGATTCCGCCCATGCGCGTCGGCGAAGGCGTTTCCGGAGAAGTGATCGACACTGGCATAGCGGTGATGGTTAAGGACGTGCGTACTGCTGGTCGCAAGCCGGCGCCGTCGGAGCGGTCGTATAAGACCAACTCGTTTATCAGTTATCCAATCACGATCAGTGGGCGGAAAGTCGGCGTGCTCAATGTTACCGATAAGTCGGGAGGCGGAGCGTATGACGAAGTCGATCTGAGCCTGCTCGAGATCATTGGACCACAGGTCGCGCTTGCGCTCGAGCGAGCCGAGTGGCAGGAACGTGCGACCGAGTTTCAATTGATGTCGATCACGGATGCGCTCACGGCGTTGCCGAATCGCCGCTATCTCGAAGAGCGACTGGCCGAGGAGCTGAATCGTTCGAAGCGCTACGACCATCCGATGAGCTTCCTGATGATCGACATCGACGATTTCAAGGCTTACAACGACAAGAATGGTCACCAGGCAGGCGATCTGGCGCTGCAAATCACGGCGCATTGTTTGAAGGGCGCGCTGCGTGCGGCGGACGTGGCGTCACGTTACGGTGGTGAAGAGTTTTGTATTTTGTTACCGCAAACCGGCATGTCAGAGGCGGGCGTGATCGCGGATCGCATCCGGCAACGCGTATCGACGACCGAGTTTCCACACGGCAAATCGCAGCCGCTCGGACACGTAACGATCAGCGTCGGTGTTTCGACGTTTGCGAAGAATGTGGATACCTCAGAGAACATCATCGCCGCCGCCGACCGTGCGCTATATCAGGCGAAGAGTTTGGGAAAGGACAGGGTTATTTTCTACGGAGACAAAGAGAGCTAGCAAAATCACAAACCCAGAACCAGTTCTCACGCAAAGGCGCAAAGCCTGCAAAGGAGGACTGGGTGTCATGGTTTTATTTGCGCCTTGTTTCCTTTGCGGCTTTGCGTGAGAGCTTTTACCTAACTTAATGAGCAGTCACAGTTCCAGCGAGAATTTTCGTCGCGTCCTCGGGCGTGTGGTCCGGCAGGATTTTGTCGGCCGTGCCGGCGAGCTGGACCGCATTATGGTCCAGGCTGAGATGGTCAACGCGGGACGTGGATTGTTACTGTTGATGGAGCCCTCAGTGGGCGTCTCTGAACTGCTGCGGCAGGCCTACGATCAGATTTTCAACCAGCGCACCGAAGTCATTCCGTTCTACTTCGCCATCACGCGCAATGAGACCACCGCCGTCAGCGCTGCCATCGAGTTTCTAAACACGTTCGTTCAACAATACATCGCTTTTCGCCGTGACGAACCGGTTGTCTCTCACGCACCTTTAACGCTCCAGGATTTGCTCGAACTCGCGCCTCCGGCTGACTTCGAATGGATCGAACAACTGGTCGATGCGTACAACCGCCTGCGCTTCAGCAACGACGATAAAGCCCTCGTGCGTTTTTGTCTCGGAGCACCACAACGTATCCCTGCCGGACGCGGCCGCCCATTCGTGATGCTCGACGGCTCGCAGCTCGCCGAATATTTAAACGGCGCGGTAGTGCTCGGAACAGAAATACTGCGCGTCTTCGGACGTGGCGGTTTCTCTTTTGTACTCGCCGGACTACGCCGCCAGGTCCTCGAAGCCGCGCACGACGCAAAGTGCAACTTCGAACTACTCGACACGTTGC
>DATENQ010000375.1:0-4328 GCA_035275005.1 Pyrinomonadaceae bacterium
GCGAAGGCGCAAAGGGGCAAAGAAAGTTCAGGGATCCAAGTGTATCTTTGCCCCTTTGCGCCTTCGCGTGAAACTCCGCTTATGCTGCTAAAAACAAACTCCCTTGCAACAGGATTAGTAGTTGTAGCCTTATTGACTGCCTGCAGCCGGACGAGCAATCTCCCGACCAAGTCATCACCGCAATACAACGAGCTGGTTCGCACCTTCTACATCGGTCTCGCCGCGCTCCAGGTCGGGCACGACGTCCAGGCCGACGCGAAGCTCGCGCAATTTACACAGCTCGCCGCCAGTGAGCCTGCCGGTTGGGCCAACTGGGGTCTCCTCGCTTTGCGACAGCGAAACTACGATCAAGCAGCCGAGCGACTTCACAAAGCCCGCGATCTCGCGCCTGACAACAGCGACATTCATTATCTCCTCGGGCTCCTCGAAAGCAGTCGCGGCAACACCGCTGAGGCAGTCAGCGAACTGCGCAAATCAGTTGAGTTGGACCATAACAACCTGATCGCGATGTACAAACTCGCGGAGGAAGTCGAGCGCCAGGGCGACCAGAAAGCAACCGAAGAATTTCAACAACTCATTCAAAAAATCCTTGCCTCTCAACCCGACAATCTCGCAGCACTCATCGAACTAAGCCGTATCGCCGCCAAGCGTGGCGACGCCGAAACGCTCAAATCGTCAGTCGCAAAAATCGTCGCGCGTTCTTCCGCATGGCCCGATGAGGTGCGAGCTCAAGTGAACGCCCTGGACGCCGCGGCAAAAAGCGGCGATCTGACAGCCGCGGCCACACGTACGAGTTTTTTGCGCAATGTGCTCGTGCGTGTTCCCGACTACAGGCGCGACCTCGCTGCGATCAAGCCACCACCCGGCGAAGAAGCCACTCCGTTGACATACTTCGTGAAACTGGAAAGCCCGATCTTCAGCGCCGCCGCAGCCGACACCGGCCTCATATTCAAACCGGAGCCGGTTAAAAATCTCGCGTCACCACAACAAGACTGGATCGGCTCGATCGCGCTGAGTGGTAGCGGAGCTGCTGTAGTTGCCACTGCTTCAGCACGTGAAGTTCAACTCGCGAATGGCGCTCGTCTTCCATTTCCAGGCGGAACAGCAAACACGCCTCCGGACACTCACGGAATCCTGCCGCTTGATTTTAATTATGATTTTAAGACCGACGTCGTGCTTGCCGGTGATGGTGGCGTGCGTCTGTTTCGCCAGGACAGTCCAACAGCATTCACGGACGTGACCGCGGAAACAAAATTGCCGGCTACAGTCGTCAATCGCAAATACATCGGCGCCTGGGGCGCAGACATTGAAGCCGACGGAGATCTCGATCTCATTCTTGGCGCGCAATCAGGAGTGCCTTCAGTTTTACGAAACAACGGCGACGGCACGTTTGTCGAGATTCAACCATTTGCCGGAATGTCCGGGCTCACGGATTTCGCGTGGGCTGATTTCGATGCCGATGGCGATCCTGACGCCGCTCTAATCGATGGCGAAGAAAAGCTGCACGTGTTTAGCAATGAGCGGCAGGGGCAATTCAGCGAGCGAAGTGTGCCCAGCGATGTTTCACCAGTGCTCGCAATCAACGTGTTGGACGTTAACAATGATGGCGTACTCGATCTGATCGTCGTAGAAGGTGATGGCGCTATCATGAGCTTGTCAGATAAAGATCATGGCGCAGGGTGGAACGTGACGGGGGTGACAAGAGCAGCCGCGGAATCGAAAGTGGTGAGTCTTCGCGTTGCAGATCTCGACAATAACGGCGGCCTCGACCTGTTGTTTTCGGAATCCATAGACACGCGCATCTGGCTAAACGATGGAAGTGGAAAGTTCACATTATTAAACACTCCGTCCATTGCGGAACGAGTGTTCGACGTCGCCGATGTTAACGGCGACGGTCGTCTCGATCTGCTGACGCTCACTGCTGACGATCAACCACGTCAGGCGATCAATCAAGGCACGAAAAACTATCACTGGCAGATCGTACGTCCACGCGCGGTTCAGGCCGCCGGCGATCAGCGTATCAACTCATTTGGAGTTGGCGGCGAGATGGAGATCCGCTCGGGTCTGCTCGTCCAAAAGCAACCGATCACCGGTCCTTTGCTTCACTTCGGACTTGGTGAACAAACCACCGCCGACGTCATTCGCGTTGTTTGGCCCAACGGCACCGTCCGCGCCGACTTTGAGACAAAAGCGGATCAGGAAATCGTCACCGAGCAGCGGCTTAAAGGCTCTTGTCCATTTCTTTTTGCCTTCAACGGCAAGCAAATGGAGTTCGTCAAAGATTCCGTGCCGTGGAGCTCCGCTATTGGTTTGCGCATCAACACTCTTGGCACCGCGAGCGTCGAAGCGACAGAAGAGTGGTACAAGATCGGTCGCGATCAACTCGCGCCACGCGACGGTTATTACGATCTAAGAATCACCGCAGAGCTCTGGGAGACTTACTATTACGATCATCTCAGCCTGATGGTCGTGGATCACCCGCAGGACACGGACATCTTCGTTGACGAGCGTTTTGTGATTCCGGCGGCGAAGTTGGAGATCACGACTGTCTCGACGCCCCGCAAAGTGAAGCGTGCCGTTGACGATCAGGGACAGGATGTCACCAGCATCATAAACACTGTCGACGGAAAGTATCTGGACACGTTTGGTCGCGGTAAGTACCAGGGCGTTACGCGCGATCATTATGTTGAGCTCGATCTGGGCGACGATGCGCCGGCGAGCGGGCCGCTCTGGTTGATCGCGAATGGCTGGATGCATCCAACTGACTCTTCGATCAATGTCGCCATCAGCCAGGGACAACAGGAGCAGGCTAAGCCTCTCAGCCTGGAAATTCCCGACGGAAAAGGCGGCTGGCAAGTGGTGCGGCCAAACATGGGTTTTCCGGCGGGACGCAAGAAAATTTGCCTCTTTGACCTGACGGATGTGTTTAAGTCAGGCATTCCGCGTCGCCTCCGTCTGCGAACCAATCTGGAGGTTTACTGGGATTCGCTCGAATGGGCAGTTGGCATTCCAAACGCGCAGCTCAAGACTCTGCGTCTCGATCCCGAAGTGGCGGATCTGCATTATCGCGGCTACTCTGTCATCAACCAAAAGGATGATTCGTCGCCGGAAGTACCGGACTATAATCGTCTCTCGAGCTCCAGGCAGATCTGGCGTGATCTGATCGGCTACTATACGCGCTTCGGCGACGTGCGCGAGTTGCTGAAACAGGCTGATGACCGCTACGTCATCATGAACGCGGGCGATGAGATGTCGTTTAGATTTGCCGCCCCGCCATCGCCGCCATCTGGTTGGGTTCGCGATTACGTCATCGTGGGCGATGGCTGGATCAAGGACGGAGATTACAATTCCACTTTCTCCGGAACGGTTCTGCCTTTGCCGTACCATGCTAAAAACAAGTACATAACTCCGCCTGGCAGACTCGAAGACGAATGGGTATACCAGCAACATCCTGACGACTGGCAAAACTACCACACGCGCTACGTTACGGCTGAGATTTTTCAAAACGCGTTGAGGTCAAAACAGAGGAAATGAGTGGTCGCAAGGTGGCGAGAGTCGTTCTCGTCGTAGTTTTCATAGCTTTGCTGTCAGTGCCGCTGGTCATAAAAAAACTGGCTGCACGCCGCGAGCGGATGAACAACAGTCTCGGTGAAACCGCAGCGTTGAGCCGCTACGGTTTTCATCTCGACGAAGTGGCGAAGGCATCCGGAATCAACTTCACGCACCAGGCGCCCACGCTCGACCATCGCCTCGATCACATCATGCCGCAAGTCGCTTCGATGGGAGCGGCGGTCTCGGTTGTCGATTTCAATCGCGATGGCTGGCCGGATCTCTACGTGACCAACAGCGGCGAGGGAAGCAAGAACGCGCTTTTCAAAAACAACCAGGACGGATCGTTTACCGATGTCGCTTCGGAAGTCGGGTTAGCGGATCTCAATCAGAATGGCACTGGCGTGTCGATGGGATCTGTTTGGGGAGACTACGATAACGACGGTTACGAAGATCTCTTCCTTTACAAGTGGGGCAAGCCCGAGCTTTTTCACAACGATGCGGGACAGAAGTTTTCTCGCGTGACTGACAAAGCTGGTTTACCGGCTTGGGTCAACGCGAACACTGCCGTGTGGTTCGACTACGATCGCGATGGACGTTTGGATCTGTTTCTCGGCGGCTACTACGCGGAAGACGTCGATCTGTGGCATCTGAAAAACACGAGGATGATGCCCGAGAGTTTTGAGTACGCGCAGAACGGCGGGCGCAAGTATCTCTTCCGAAATCTCGGCGACGGATCGTTTGAAGAAGTCAGTCAGAAAGTCGGCATCGACACCAGG
>DATENQ010000376.1:0-3684 GCA_035275005.1 Pyrinomonadaceae bacterium
CAAGCCCCTCTTCCTGACTTGTTCTACTCTTACTGTCCTGACTTACCCTTCTGGTTTGTTTACATCAACAGCGACTCAACTCGGTGTGAATGGACCATCTCCTCGCACGGCGACCACGCGAAGACGGTGAAGCGCCCATCCTGCGACGCCACCAGCGCCAGAGAGTCACGCTGATCGTTAACAAACTGCGCTGCCGAGAGATGCCTTGTACCGCCGTGCTCGGTCGGGTGGACCACTACCGGCAAGTTTCCGACAATCGGCTCAGTGATGATCCACTTATCAACCGGCGGAATTCCTTCACGTCGACGAATCTTCGCGCCGAACGCTAACACTTCATACTGATCGTTCAAGACCGTCGCGCCGTCAACCGCCGTCATGCCCCCGATCGTGTCCACCACCCGGCGCAACGCGCTCTCCCACGGCCGGCGATCTTCCTCTTCCACTTCCTGACGCAACAGATCGGAGAGCGCCGCAAACCGAGGCGTAATCGAGTAAAGAATCGGCTGCGCAATCGATTCTCGCCAGGACTCTGATCCGGCAGGTACAACGAGCAGCGTGCCGCCATGTCCCTGCGCGCGCATCGACGCGCTTAGCTGGACCAGTATGTTCAAGGACTGCTGTGGTCCATTAGTCGCCGCCGCTGTGAATGCGAGCAACGCTTTGAGCAGTGAAGGACAGTCAGGCAGGCTCGTGCCTTTCTCGTCGACGACTTTAACTTGCTCGCCCTTGAGTACCGCAACGTTCGCATACTTACCAAAACCATCGAGTCGCCGGTGTTTGACCACTAGCAATCCCGGTTCGATGTCCTCCAGCACGAAACAGAAGCTGGGAATGGTTCGCGTCGTGCCCCAGACCTTTAGTTCGTCGCCGTGATTCCAAACGCCGAGATGGATCTCCGGACGTTCCACCGCGGGCGCGAGTTTTCTCAGAACACCGGCGGTCAGGGGAAGCGGATGCTCAAAGACCATCGGCAGCTGCGCTGCTTCCGGGGGCAGATACGCGAGCGAGATTTTGGGGAAGCGGCCTTCCTCCGGACGGAAGCTGGCCCAGAAGGTGGCGTTGATGATCCCTGCGATCGAGCGCGCGTCAGGTTGCGGCGCCAATCCGTCTTCACCAAGACGCCGCGCCTCGTCGAGGTGGCGAGCGAAGTGCGCCTCAACAATTGGCGCTACGGTATTAGCCGCTTGATATGTTGGGTCAGTGCTCATAATTCTACTTGCCAGTGAATAATGTGTTCTCATCAACGAAGCAGAGTCCGTTTCCCCACGGGTCGTGAACGTAAAACGAGCGCTCACCCCATGGGCGTTTCACGAGATCACCGGCGCTTGCGCCATGTACATCTTCTGTCGAAAGACATTGCAATTCCTGCGCTCGCTGGTGGACTGCTTCGGCATCGCTTACCGCGAAGTAGATGTAATCGGGGAGCGGCTTCGGCTCGAGGCCGGGAATACCGTCGCCGTTAATATCAACCAGCGCCAGAATCACCGGACCACAATCGATATAATGTCGCGAGGCGCGCGGAATTCGCCGGCCGCGGTCGCCGAGCAGCTTTCCGTAAAACTCTTCGGCCTTGTCGAGATTGTCCACTTGCAGAATGATCCGGTAGAGTGGTGGCGCCATTCCAAGGTTCCTTTTCAAGCACAGATTTGTCACAGATTAACGCACTGAGGACGGATTAGACAGCGGGCGCAGCTTATGACACGTGATCCATTTCCATTTGTGCTGGACGAGTTGCAGCCCATCCGGCCGGTGGTAAAGCGAATGTTTGGGTTCACTTACGTCTATCTCGATGAGAAGCTTCTGTGCGCCTTGCGCGACAGCGAGAAGAAGCCGGCGACGAATGGGTTATGGTTGTTTACTACGACCGAGCACGTTGATAGTCTGGGCCGGGAGTTTCCTGATCTGCCGAGACGTTATCTGTGGCGCTCCGGTAAGAAGGCGTGGGTGGTCCTCGCTTCGCGCCTCGAGTACTTCGAAGAGTATGCTTTCAAAGCTTGTGAGCTGATCGTGAATGGCGATCGAAGAGTCGGTCGTGTATGAGAAAGGTTTTGGTGATCGGTCCCGGGGGCGCAGGAAAATCGACTTTTGCGAGGCAATTGGGTGAGGCGCTCGATATCAAAGTTAACCATCTCGATTCGGCTTACTGGCGCTCGGGGTGGTCCAAGCCTTCTGAAGACGAGTGGGTGCAGACGGTAACTAAGTTAGTCAGTGGTGACGCGTGGATTCTCGATGGCAACTTCGGAGGCACGCTCGAGCTCAGACTCAAGCATTGCGACACGATAGTCTTTCTCGACATGTCGCGCCTGTTATGTTTGGGGCGGGTATTTAAAAGGCGTTTGCTCTATCGCAATCGTTCGCGGCCGGACATGGCTGAGGGTTGCAACGAAAAGCTCGACCTCGAATTTATCCTTTGGATCTGGAATTATTCACGCAGATCAAGACCAAAAGTCATTAAACTGCTAAGAGAACAAGGCAACGGCAAACAAGTGGTATGGCTGCGTTCAAACCGTGAAGTCCGCAAATTTTTGCGGTTATTAGCCACGGATTAAACGGATAAAATCCGGATTTTTTATTTGTGTCATCCGCGGCAACTTTTCGAGGCGCGAATCGAATGGATAAACACGAACCCGACGCATTGCTGAGCTTTGAGCGTGTGGTCTTCTTTAGCGACGCTGTATTCGCGATCGTGATCACGTTGCTCGTGCTCGAGCTTAAAGTTCCCCACCTGGGCGAGCACACCGAAGCTGCTCTTCGTCGTTCTTTAGTCGAACTGCTTCCGCATGTGGCCGGCTTTGTGATCAGCTTCCTGATCATTGGTCTGATGTGGATCGAGCATCACCGGATCTTTCGCTACATCGCTGACTACGACGGTGGTCTGCTTTGGCGAAATCTGTTCCTGCTGCTGTGTGTTTCGTTTGTTCCGTTTCCGACGGCGCTCTTCAGCGAGAATTTCTGGAGCCGCACTGCGTTTATTCTTTACACGGCCAGCTTTGGTGGCGTCGCAACGGCGAAACTGTTGATCTGGCGTCACGCCGCTAAAGCAAATCTGCTGAAGAAAGAGGTTACTCCCGCCCTCGAACGACGCATCGCTCGGCGCTCACTCGCTGTGCCTCTGGCGTGTGCCCTCGCAATCGTTCTTTCGTTCGTGAGTATATTCCTGGCGCCAATCAGCTTCGCTCTCATCCCGCTGCTGGCGCGTCTGCTCGATCCCACTTCGAAGAAAAGTCAACCGGAACCAGGCACAGTTAATGAAGAGGCTGCCAGCGCCTAAGCACTTATGGACCAACAGATCTTTGCGCTGGCCGAAAAAATCTGGGACTACCACTTGATGAAGCACCAGCTCGCGAAAGCGGACGCGATCCTGGTGCTTTGCAGTCACGACGAGAGAGTTGCGGAACGAGGCGCGCAATTGTTTCTCGAAGGCTGGGCGCCGCTCATCATCTTCTCCGGTGGGCATGGGGTGATCACCAAAAGTCTCTGGAGTGAGCCTGAAGCCGAGCGCTTCGCCCGCATCGCGATGAGTTTAGGTGTGCCGAGTGAAAGCATTTTGATTGAAGCGCACTCGACGAACACCGGCGAGAACATTGCCTTCACGAAGAGATTACTGACTGAAAAAGGTCTCAACCCGCACAGCTTCATCATCGTGCAGAAGCCGTACATGGAACGTCGCAGCTATGCGACCTT
>DATENQ010000377.1:0-8608 GCA_035275005.1 Pyrinomonadaceae bacterium
GATGTCTACGCTGACTGATCAGGATCGTAGCGTTTATGGCGAGCTCGTAGGCAAGTCAGAGTCGATCCGGAAAGTCTACTTTCTGATCGAGCAGGTGGCGCCTTCGTCAGCCTCCGTTTTGATCACCGGCGAATCAGGCACCGGCAAAGAGCTCGTCGCTCGCACCATTCACAAGATGAGCCCGCGTCACGACAAGCCGTTCGTGGCTATCAACTGTTCCGCCATTCCCGAGTCGTTAATGGAGTCGGAACTGTTCGGGCACGAGAAAGGCGCCTTCACCGGCGCGGCCTCACGACGCCAGGGATGTTTTGAGATCGCCGACACCGGCACCCTGCTCCTCGACGAAATCGGTGAAATGCCGGCACTACTCCAGGCCAAGCTCTTGCGCGTAATCGAAGAGCGCGCAGTGCGGCGTCTCGGCAGTCGCAATGAGATCGAAGTTGACGTGCGCCTGCTCGCCGCCACCAATCGCCAGCCACATCAAGCTGTTTCCGAAGGCAAACTCCGCAGCGATCTGCTCTACCGTCTCAACGTCTTCGGCATCCATCTTCCCTCGCTGAACGAGCGAAAAGAAGACCTGCCGTTGCTCGCTCAACACCTCGTCACGCAACTCGCTGAGAAGCATGGACGCCCGGCGCGTTTCCTGAGCCATGCAGCTCTCGAAGCGTTGCAGTTTCATTCCTGGCCGGGCAATGTCCGCGAACTTCGCAACGTGATCGAACGAGCAGTGATCATTTGTTCCGGCGAACAGGTCGAACGTCATCACTTCGCTCCTTATCCAATCGAACAACGCGAACGTCTGCGCAATGAAGACACGCTGTCGCTGCCGGTGGGCACGCCGCTCGAAGAGGTTGAGCGACAGATGATCATGCGCACGCTGCAAAAGACAAAAAACAACAAAACCCGCGCGGCCGAGTTGCTCGGCATCAGCCTGAAAACTCTCCACAACAAGCTCAATCTGTATCGCGAGCGTGGTCTCCTTCATGACGACGACGACATCGAGCGATAAAAACAATCCCCGCGAACTCTTCGGCTGGAAGATGTACGACTGGGCCAACTCCGCTTTCTACACCACAGTTGTAGGCGCGCTCTTTAGCCCGTATCTCACACGCCTGGCACAGACTGCGGTGGGTGAGAACGGCGTGGTGCTGCATCTCGGTCCGCTCGGCGCGGTCACGGCGAAGTCGCTGCCGACGTTGTGTGTGTCGATCTCGGTGGGCGCGCAGGTTTTTCTCCTGCCGATACTCGGAGCGCTCGGAGATTATTCGGATCTCAAGAAACGACTGATGGCGGTGTTCTGTTACATCGCCGTCGTTGCAAACTGTTTGATGTTTTTCGTTAAAGAAGATCTTTATCTGCTGGGCGGCGTTTTATTCATCATTGCGAATGTCGGTTTTGGCGCGGCATTGGTTTTTTACAACGCTTTCCTGCCGGAGATCGCGACTGACGATCAGACCGACAAAGTATCGAGTCGCGGTTTCGCATATGGGTATCTCGGCGGCGCGATTCTCCTGGTGCTCAATCTTGTGCTCGTGTTGAGGGCGGAACAGTTGGGGATGTCCACGGGCCTCGCTGTGCGTTTGTCGCTCGCGTCCGCGGGCATTTGGTGGGGCGGGTTTGCCCTAATCACTTTTGCACTGTTGAAATCACGGCCGAAGAAAAAGAGCCTGCCAAAGGGAAAGGGTTACATTACGGCCGGGTTTTCAGAGCTCGTCGACACTTTCAAAGAGCTGCGACGTTTGCCGCTAACCGCGCGTTACCTGCTCGGTTACCTGCTCTACAACGACGGCATTCAGACGGTGGTCTTCGCTTCGAGCGCTTTTCTCGAACAGGAACTCTTCCCGCAAGGGAATCCGGTTTTCCTGCTCGAGATCTTTTTGATGGTGCAGTTTGTGGCGGTCGCGGG
This sequence comes from Pyrinomonadaceae bacterium, assembly GCA_035275005.1. Lineage (GTDB taxonomy): Bacteria > Acidobacteriota > Blastocatellia > Pyrinomonadales > Pyrinomonadaceae > PSRF01. Next base: position 1,907 of record DATENQ010000377.1, read on the forward strand.
CGCATTGCTCTTCGAACGTCTGGCTTATCTCATCAAAACAAAGAACGCGATCATCGTGTCGCTGGTGATCTGGTCTGGAATCGTGGTCTACGCGTATGCGTTTCTAAACAGTGTGCCGGAAGCGTGGGTGATGGCGGCGGTTATCGCGATCGTGTTGGGTGGTTCGCAGGCGCTTTCACGCTCGCTCTTCTCACGCATGATTCCGGAGGGTAAGGAAGCTTCGTTCTTTGGACTTTATGAAGTATCAGAGCGCGGAACATCGTGGATGGGACCACTACTTTTCAGCATCGTGATCGCACGCACGGGCTCTTACCGGCTGGCGCTGTTGTCGTTGATCTTCTTCTTCGTGGTTGGGTTGATCGTGCTGTGGACCACCGATACTGACCGCGGAGTAAGAGAAGCAAGCCAGAGATTTAGCCACGGATTACACGGATAAACACGATAATAAAAATCAGTGTTCATCCGTGTAATCTGTGGCTAACGATTTAACCGACGAGTTTGCGTTCCTTGGCAGGTTTCTTGGCCATGCACTCCGTGGAGCAGAAGGTGGCTAAGCCGGAGTTGAGACTCAACGCGCGTTCGGCCGGTATCCAGGTCCCGCAACTGTCGCAGCGAACCAGCTTGTTCCGCGAAGGTCTCTTTTGCTGAACTGCCGTAGACGTATTGACGTCTGTAACGACATTCAGCGACTGCACGATTTTCTGAATGAGCTTGAGATACGGACGCACGCGCGTGTAGACAAGCACGAACACGATACTTACGAGCGCGGCGATAATGAGGTATTTCATGAAACCTAACCGCGGTCGTTACCACTCCCGTAAGGCTCATCCTGCGCACGACGACGTGGCATCGGATCGGACGCGCGACGACGTGGCTGCGACTCCTTGGTGCGTCGGTCGAGACTTCCCGGTGGCAATCCCCGACCGTGCACGGCCTCTTCCAGGATGCGAGTGATCTCCTGCGAGAGCGTCCGGTGCTCGGCGGCCGCGCGGCGGCGGAGGGATTCCTTCAGGTGGTTAGGAACGTATGCGCCGATAAAAACTCCTTTGCGATTAGCCATCTATCCGCCTCTCTCCCGTGTCAGTAGTCACCCTGCAAATACGGAACAGGTCTGTAAGCCGAATTCTGTACTCCGATTAAATCGAAGTGGCGATCATTCATCTAGTCCAGCCGTTACCAACTGGATCCAGCGACCTACCCGGAGGTCGTAGCGAACCGAAATCCGCTTCGGGCGGGCAGCCCTAAACGCCTCCCTATTTGGTCTTGCACTGCGAGGAGTTTGCCTGGCCGCGCATGTCACCACACGCGCCGGTGCGCTCTTACCGCACCATTTCACCCATCACCCTTTCGGGCTGGTTTGTTTTCTGTTGCACTTGTCGTCGCTCAACAGTCCGAATCTGACCATCCAGACCGTCAGGCGCCCCGCCGTTAGCGGGCTCGCCGCCCTATAGTGTTCGGACTTTCCTCTCCCGGCTTACGCCGGCAGCGACCGCCCGACCTGTTCTCTTGCAAGGCGTCTGGATTATAGCAAACCAGTTTCAACGGGTATAGCCAAGGACAAAATCGGCGCTAGCCGAAATATTTGAAGCCAACCCGAAGACTATTTGTCCACTTAGACCCAACGAAGAGCGCCACGGTTACAGAAGTTAAAGCATGTGAGAGCGCGAGCGCGTAAAGGTTGGGTTGTTTTTGATAAATCGTGGCCCAAATCAGGCCGCCCATAAACGTGAGCAGGAAGAGCAAAGGATTTGGCAGATGAACGACGGCAAAAATCAGCGCGACCAGCAACACACTCTTCCATCCCGTGCCCGCGACGATCTGAGCACGACGATTCAAGAATCCCTGCAACGCGTACTGTTGAAACAGCGCCCAGAACGGGACCAGCAAAAACCGCCAACTAAACGGACGGTCCACGTTTTCGAAACCAGAGACGACCACGATTAACACTATCGCGATTAGCGTCGGCAGGAGCAGCAGCTTCGAGGCAGCGACGAAGTTGTCTGTGCGAAAACCGATGTCGCTTGGCGTCTCACCGTAAGCGCGATGAGAAAAGATCATCAGCGTTAACGCGAACGCAACGGGAATGGCGAGAAAAAACTTGTTCGAACCAAGAAAAGCAAGCACCACCCATTCGGCGATCAAACAGGAAACGACAACCGACACGATCTCCCACAACGCCAGTGTCGATGGTTTGAGGGTGTTTTCGTTTTGCATCACTTATCAGGAAGTTTCACGCAAAGGCGCAAAGGACGCCAAGGTATTCTTACCTTCTTTGCTGTCTTAGCGTCTTTGCGTGAGATCCCAGCTACCGTCTTCCGTCACTATAAACCTGATCGGATCTCCCAACATCTGCAACGTGTAACGCGCTCCCTTCCCACTCGAATGCAGCGCATAAACTCTCGCCTCATGAAGCCCTGGAGATAATCCTGTCATCGCAAAGTTATACCCATGCCACTCGTCCCTGGACCATCCGGCTGCAAGCACATCAGGTCGAGATAGGTAAGCTACTTGCGTTCCGGCAAGCTTTCCATCAATAAACAGTTGGACCTCAACACGTCGCCACGGATCCGTTTCGCTGACGACCCACCCGGCAATACTCCGCGACTCTACAACCGCTTCACCCCAACCCTTGAAAGCCGGTGGAAACGCGTTCAGATAGATCACGAGCGCAATCGTGCCCACCAGAATCGTTTCAAGTATGGATTTAGCGATTAGCAGATTTACGAGTTGCGACTTCTGCATAGATCGGGAAACTCGTTTCTGACCAGCTCTTCAACTTCGTCCGCCGTTGCAGCAGCCAGACACTTCAACACGATCGCGCGCGCATCAGCGGCATTGATCTGCGACAGCACGGCCCTGACGCGCGGAATCATCGCGGGAGTCATGCTCAAATCAACCGCGCCCATGCCGATCAGCAACGCTGCATAAACCGGCGTCGACGCCATCTCACCGCAAACAATCACCGGAATTCCGGCGTTTTTTGCTGCTTCGAGGGTGCGGTTGATGCCGTAGAGCACCGCCGGGTGCAACGTGCGAAACCACTCCGAGACCTGGTCGTTCCCGCGATCCACCGCGAGCGTGTATTGCACCAGATCGTTTGTCCCCAGCTCGAAGAAATCGACTTCGCTGGCTATCTTTTCCGCGGTCAAAACCGCGGAAGGCACCTCGATCATTACTCCGATTTCGACCGCGGCGCAGGAAACATTCTCAGCACGCAGGCGTTCGAGTTCTTCGTCTATCACTTGCTTCGCCATGCGCACATCAGCCACATCAACCACCATCGGGATCACGAGGCTGAGCCGTCCCGCCGCGGCCGCTCGCAGAATCGCACGAACCTGCGTACGCATGATGTCCTTGTGGCGCAGACTGAAACGCACTGCGCGCAATCCCAACGCGGGATTCCGCTCCCGTTCTTTAACATCAGGCCCGACCTCGCCACCAACATCAAACAGCCGCACGATAGCGCCATACTCACCCGCAGCTTCGGCGAGCAACTTATACGTTTCGTATTGCTCGACGTCCGAAGTCATCAATCCGGGACGCGACAAGAGAAACTCGGAACGAAACAACCCCACACCGCACGCGCCGAAATTATTCACCGCGTGAAACTCCGTTGGAAGCTCGACGTTGGCCCGCAACAATATCTCAACGCCGTCGAGAGTCTTAACCGGTCCGCATTCAACCACGCCCGGCGGCGCCGGAGTTGGATCAGCACTGGTGAACTCGTAATGTGCGATGGTTTCCTCAGCGGGATGCAGGACCACTTCACCACGCCGCGCGTCGACAATGATCCGATCGCCGGTACGCGTGCGCTGATAGAAATCACGCAGTCCGACAACGGCGGTAAGGCCCAAACCGCGCGCAATGATCGCCATGTGTGAAGTCCAGCCACCGGCATCGGTAGCGATTGCTTTGACGTGACTGAGATTGAGCTCGGCGATGGTCGATGGCAACAGATCGGTTGAAACGATCACCGCGTCTTCCGACAGGTTCGGATACTTCAGGCCTTCACCCGTCAAATTCGCGAGCAGACGCTGAATCACGTCTTCGATATCGGAGCCACGCTCGCGCAGATACTCATCGTTGATCTGCGTGTAGATCGAGAGCAGGCGATCGCCGACAACCTTCGCGGCCCATTCAGCATTTGAGTGTTCCTTGACGATGTAGTCTTCGACGTCGCGTGTGAGTTTTGCGTCATGAAGAAAGAGCAGGTGCGCGTCGAAGATGTAAGCGTGCCCGCGGCCGAGTTCCTTTTCCGCGCGATCCTTGATGGTTTCGAGTTGCCGGCGCGAAAGCCTGACTGCGGCGCGAAACCGGCGGCGCTCGCGTTCGAGATCTGCTTCGGCAATCTCGGCGCGATAAATGTTAGGCGTGCCTTCCTGAAGTCGCAGCACACGACCGATCACGACGCCATCCGAAACGCCGAGCCCTTTGCAACGCAACTCGTTCGTCGCGCGAGTAATGTACTTGCGATCGTCTTTCTCCTGTTCATCAAAATCACGCGAGAAGAGACCGACAACCGCTTCGAGTGCTTCCTGTTCATCCTCGCCGCTCGCGACGATCTTCAGATCCGTGCCGCGACTGGCCGCGAGCGTCAGTATGCTTAGGATCGACTTGGCATCGGCTTCGGCGTTTCCATCGAGACGTTGAAGGGTGAGACTGCTTTTGAACTGGCTCGCAACGCGTACGAGGTTGGCGGCGGCGCGAGCGTGAAGACCGAGGCGGCTGGTGACCTGGACTCTGCGTTCAGCCACTTTCAATCGGCTCCGGCTTTAGGCGGTTCGGCAAGCAGGGCACCGGCGAGGTAAATACCCTGCCGGCCCTGATCGCAAATCTTACGCGCAATCTCCGCTAGCGAGTCTTCCGGAGATGCCGTGGCAAGTTTGATCACCATGGGCAGGTTTGTTCCGGTTATCACTTCGACCGAGCCTTCTTCGAGAAACATCGACGCGATGTTGGTCGGCGTTCCGCCAAACATGTCGGTGAGCAATAACACGCCTCGTTCCTGCGACACGCGCGTGATCGCGCGCTGGACTTCGTCACGCGCGGCGTCGACGTCGTCGTGCCAGCCGATGGAGACGGATGCGATGTGTGAGATTGGACCAACGATCATCTCAGCGGCAGCCAGCAACTCACCCGCGAGATGACCATGAGTCACGATCACACCGGCGACTCTTTTCACTTCTGGTGCTGAGCTCATCTTATTATCGTCTTAATCGATTTACTTTTACGCACGTCGCGATGCGAAGCATGAGCATCAAAGCCCGCCTTCCGCAGGGCGCGTGCAAGCGCGTTGGCAATCATCACTGAGCGATGCCGGCCTCCGGTGCAACCGATACCCACCGTAACGTACGACTTCCCTTCCCGTTTGTAGAGCGGCAGCAGGTACGAAAGCAAATCCGTAAACCGCTTCAGCGTCTCTTTCACTTCGTCGTCCGAACGAAGAAACTTGACCACGCGTGGATCGTGACCCGAAAGTCGCTTCAACTCGGGTACGAAGTGTGGATTCGGCAAGTGCCTGACGTCAAACAATAACTCCAAGTCGCCCGGGTTGCCATACTTGTGGCCAAAGCTCATCACCTGCACCCGCATCGGCGCGCCCTCGCGGTCGAGACTGAAGCGGTCCAACAGGAACTTGCGCAGCGTATGAACAGTGTGATCGGACGTGTCGACGATCTGATCGGCGTGCGCGCGTATACGCGACATTGCCTCGCGCTCGTCTCGGATGGCGGCCAGCAGCCCCTGACCCTTTTCAGCCGGATGGGGCCGGCGGGTTTCGCTGAAGCGATACTGCAAAACGTCGTCAGACGCTTCAAAGAACAAGACTGTGACGTTCAAGCCCAGAGCACGAAGCGCGTCGAGTTGTTTTTCGAAGTCGGCGAGAAAGCCGCCTTCGCGAATATCGATGACGAGCGCGGCGCGCCTGATTCCCTTGTCCTCGTCGTCCGTGACGAGACGACCAAAGGTCGGCAGCATCGTTATCGGGAGGTTATCGACGCAGAAGTATCCGAGATCCTGAAATGCGTTGGTGGCGGAAGACATTCCAGAACCGCTCAAGCCGGTAATGATTACGATATCGGGAGGCATCGATATAAGCCGCAGATTATCAGATCTGTGTTCATCCGCGAAAATCTGCGGCTTACACGCTAAGGCTCAATCAGTCCGTAGTTGCCGTCTTTGCGTTTGTAGATGACGCCGAGGCGTGAGGTGTCGGCGTCGCGAAACAGTAGAAAATGATCTGCTTCGTCAGAGAGTCGCAGCGCCGCTTCTTCCGCGGTCATCGGCTTAACTACATAGCGCCGGGCCGGAATGATGCGCGGCGGGCGCGGCGTGGCTTCCACATTTCCATCAGGCTGCGGCGCAACTCGACTGACCGACTTTCCACTCTTCTGCGTTCTATCAATGAGCTTCTTCTTTAGTTTGACTGCCTGCTTCTCGATCTTCGCCATGGCCCTCGTAAGGGCCATGTACATGTCGGCGTTCGTATCTTTCGCAGTGAGCGTATAGTCCCGCCAGTAAACGATGATCTCGCCGATCTGGCGGTTCTTCTCAACGTCGATGATTACATGAGTGCTTAAGGTTGAGTCGCCGTTGAAAACGTGATCGAGCTTCTTGAAATGATCTTCCACGTGACGCCGAATCGCCGGCGACACCTCAACATGCCTGCCAGTGTATTCAAATTTCATCAGTCGCCTCCCTCAA
>DATENQ010000378.1:0-6201 GCA_035275005.1 Pyrinomonadaceae bacterium
GCTCTGTCGTCAACGCCGTTGATGACAATCGCCGACATGTCGGCAATCAACATTGAAGTTAACGTCGACGAGACTGAGATCAACAACGTTCAGGTGGGCCAGGAGGCCAAGGTCAAGGTCGATGCCCTGGGTGAAAAAGAACTCAAAGCTGTTGTTTCACAAAAGAACCCCTTAGCGATCGCGAAGTCCGATGCTACCGGCGGTTTGTCGAATCGCGTTAACGTTCAGGAAGCGAAGGAATTCAAAGTTACGATGGAGCTGAAGGATTTGCCGGAAGACGTTAAGGCTGCACTGCGTCCGGGCATGAGCTCCACGGCGACGATTACAACCAACACGAAGAACAACGTGCTTGCAGTACCGCTCGAGTCGATCGTTGAGAAAGCACCGCCGGCGCCTTCTCCGGGTGCGTCAGTTGCTTCGAGCGTTCCGTCTGCATCGCCCAACGGTGAGAAGCCGAAGTCGCAGAAGGGCGTTTATATTATCGAAGGAAACAAAGTCAGGTTTATCGAAGTGACCACCGGTATCACCGGTGAAGCCGATATCGAAGTTATGAGCGGCGTGCAGCCAAACATGGAAATCGTGCGTGGTCCAAGTCGCGTATTGAAGACGCTCAAAGATGGTATGACTGTCAAACGTCAAACCAAGAAACCAGGCGGCAACGCTAACGAGGGCAGCTGATGAGCACTCTTACGATTACTCCCACAGAGACAGAAACAGAAACCGAGAGGGTGGTCCAGCCGCGCGTCGAAGTCGACGAGCACGAGCCCTCAGCGCTGATCTCGATGCGTAACATCTGGAAGACGTACCAGATGGGAACGGAGGCAGTACACGCTCTGCACGGAGTTTCGTTTGATATCCCTCGTGGTGAGTACATCGCGATCATTGGACCCTCGGGCTCGGGCAAGTCGACGTTGATGAACCTGATCGGTTGTCTCGACACTCCGTCCCAGGGTCAATACTGGCTCAACGGTAAGAACGTCTCCGAGATGGACGACGACGAGCTCGCCCGCATTCGCAATCAGGAAGTCGGCTTCGTCTTTCAAACGTTCAACCTGCTCGCGCGCGCTACTGCCCTGCACAACGTCGAGCTGCCGTTGATCTACGGCGGCGTCAGTTCATCGCAGCGACATGAAATGGCGAAGCAGGCGCTCATGTCAGTCGATTTGGCCGAGCGCATGACCCACAAGCCCAACGAGCTCTCGGGTGGTCAACGCCAGCGTGTCGCGATTGCGCGCGCCCTCGTGAATCATCCGTCGATCCTGCTTGCAGACGAGCCGACCGGCGCCCTCGATTCGCACACCAGCATGGAGATCATGGACCTCTTCGAGCGTCTCCACTCCGAAGGAAACACGATCATCGTCGTCACCCACGAGCACGATATCGCCGAGCGCGCCCACCGCGTAATCTCGATTCGCGACGGTCAAATCGAGAAAGACGAACGAATCAGATAGCGGCCACAAACGGCTCAAAAACAAAAAACCTTCTGGTGCGTAATACATCAGTTGAGTTTTTTGCACCTTTTTGTGGCTTATGCTTCTGCGTTTCACAGCGATCTGGGAAGCTTTTCGCGTTGCCACCGGCAGCCTGCGCGCTAACAAACTGCGTACGGCGCTGACCTTGATGGGTATCGTGGTGGGGGTCACGGCGGTGATTGCCGTGGTCACAATCATCAAAGGTCTCGATCAGACGGTAGCGCAGACTTTCTCTTCACAGGGTTCGACTGTCTTCACCATTTCGAAGAACCCGCAGATCATCAAGTCGCGCGAAGACTTTATTAAGTTCAACCGCCGTAAAGACGTGACGCACGAAGACGCGGAAGCGATCGCGCGGTTGTGTACGTCGTGCTGGCGTGTCGGCATGGCTGCAAATGCGATCGAGACTGTTAAGCATGCCGATCAAACGGCGGAGAACGTGCGCATACGCGGTGTCGAACCGATCTCGATGTTTGACATCGATGGCGTGTCGATCGACATTGGTCGCATCTGGACCGAAAGCGAGGGCGCATCTGGTCGCGAGATCTGCGTGATTGGTCCTGACATGCTGAAAAACCTGTTCAACGACGCGCCTGCTGACAGGGCGGTGGGCCAGGAGATCCGGATCGACGGGCGGCCATACCTCGTGCTCGGCGTGCTGGAGCCATTGGGATCGATATTCGGGTTCTCGCGCGACAACGTGGTCTATATTCCGTATTCGACTTATCAGAAGGCGTACGGTAGCAGGCGTTCGCTGATCACGTTTATTCAGGTACACACCGCGGAGCAGCTCGAAGCAGCGGAAGATCAGGTGCGCACGATCATGCGCAACCGCCGCCATACGACGGGAGACCCGGAAGACGAGGGCTTCGCGCTGGAAACGCAGGACGTGTTTCTCAATCTTTACGGTTCGGCCACTTCGAACATCTACATCGTCACGATTGGCGTGGCGGCGATCTCGCTTGTCGTTGGTGGGATCGTGGTGATGAATATCATGCTGGTATCGGTAACAGAGCGCACGAAAGAGATCGGGATTCGCAAAGCGATTGGCGCGAGGCGTAAAGACATCCTGACGCAGTTTTTGATCGAGGCGGTGACAGTGACTGCGATTGGTGGTGCGCTTGGTGTGGTCACGGGGTTTGGGCTGGCATATGTGATCTCGGCGCTGATTGGTTTTCCGCTGCTCGTGAGCGTTGCTTCGGCGGTTTTGGGAGTTGGTGTTTCTTCGGTGGTGGGAATCGTGAGCGGCCTGTGGCCCGCGTGGCGCGCCGCGAAGCTCGATCCAATTGAGGCTCTTCGCGCCGAATGATGTTTCTAACCACTAAGACACGAAGGCACTATTAAAGAGATTTGTGACTTTGTGCCTTTGTGGTTAAGTGACTCGCTAAACTGATGAGATTCGACGACGTTAAAGAATCGGCACTCATGGCGCTCGACACCTTGCGCGCTAACAAGTTGCGCTCGGCGTTGACGATCCTCGGCGTCAGTGTGGGCGTCGTCACAGTCATCTTCATGGTATCGATCATCCAGGGCCTCAACAAAGCTTTCGCCGATCAAATCGAATCGCTCGGTTCCAACACGATCTTCATCTCAAAGTTTCAGCCCAGCTTCGGACGCCCACCTGGTCCGGACGAGATCCACCGCAAAGACCTGACGATGGACGACGCCGAAGCGCTGCGTACCGAAGCACCTTCAATCGTCGGCGTCTCGCCAATCCATCGCCTGCTATCGTCCACGGTCAGATACCAGGACAAACAAACCGACACGCCGATTCTCTTTGGCGTCACGCCTTATTACGAGTTTGTGCAGACGCAGTACGTCGCAACCGGTCGCTTCGTCAACGACATCGACATGCAGGACCGTTCGAACATCGTGATCATCGGCGTCGACGTCAAGCAGGCGCTCTTTCCGTACGAAGACGCGGTCGACAAGGAAGTCCGGATTAACGGCAATCCGTTTCGCGTGGTAGGCGTGATGGAGCCACTCGGCAACTTCTTTGGTCAGTCGCGCGACAACTCGATATTTATTCCGATAACAACGTACGACAAGTATTATCCCGACCGGCCTTTTCCCGAAAGTGTTTTCTTCGTGATCGTGCGCCCGCGTTCGCGCGCCCTTGTGAAGCCTGCCATCGACGAGATCACAGACATACTGCGCCGTCGACGCCGCGTGCCACCGGGTGCGCCTGACAACTTCGGCATCTCTTCGCAGGATTCGCTGCTCGACGTTTACAACCAGCTAACCGGAGCAACCGCCCTCGTGCTTACGTCCATCTCTTTTGTAGCGCTGATGATTGGCGGAATCGGAGTAATGAACATCATGCTGGTGTCTGTGACAGAGCGCACGAAAGAGATCGGCGTGCGCAAAGCGGTCGGCGCCACGAAGCTGAATATTCTGTCGCAGTTTCTGATCGAGGCAGTGGTGCTGACAGCCATCGGCGGTCTCGCAGGGCTTGCCGTGGGCGAAATTGCGAGCCTGTTGATGAACAAATACTCGCCGCTGCCCGCGTACGTTCCATTGTGGGCGATCGGTGTCGGCGTTGGAATTTCCGCGGCAGTAGGGATCGTCTTCGGCCTTTGGCCGGCTTGGAAAGCAGCGCGCTTGAACCCCATCGACGCTCTCCGCTGGGAATAGCGCCACAAAAAGGCACAAAAGGCACAAAAGTGCTTTTGGGTGCGGCGTGAATTATTCGTTTGTGCTTTTTGTGCCTTTTTGTGGCTTAATTAGGTAATTCTGTGAAGTTTATCGAGACTCTAAAACTGGCTGTCGCCGCAATCTGGGCGCACAAGCTGCGCTCGGCGCTGACGCTGCTCGGCATGATTGTCGGCGTCACTGCGTTCGTCGTCGTCGTGTCGCTTATCGAGGGTTTCAATCGATACGTCGACGAGAAGATCGCCGGCATCGGCGCGAAGTCGTTCACGATCCAGCGCTTTAATCCACTCGAAGACTTCAAAGATACTGACACCATCGCAGCCGCCCAGCGACGCAACAAAGACCTGACGATGGACGACTATGATTACCTGAAAGCCCGCGCCACGCTCGTCGGCAAGATCGGCGCCCGGGCTCGGGGCACTCCGTCCGAGGTAAAACGTGGAGACGAACTGCTCGAAGACGTCTTCGTTTCCGGAGCCACGGCGAACTGCGTAGACATCGAGAACCGCGATGTCGCGGAGGGGCGTTTTATCGCTGAACCTGAAAACGATAATGCCGCACGAGTCGCATACATCGGCGCCGACATAGCAGACAAGCTGTTTCCGAGCGGCAACGCAGTGGGCAATGAAATCACAGTACGTGGACTACCGTATCGAGTGATCGGCGTGGAAACTGCCAAGGGAACGGTCTTCGGTATCCCGCAGGACAGCTTTGTCATCCTGCCGCTGAAGACCTATTCGGTGACTTACGGCGCCTTGATTCGGCAGCGCTCGCTTTACTTCATAGCGACTTCGAAAACTGACGAGCTTTTCAACGACGCGGTCGAGGAGTCGCGCTTCCTGATGCGCGTCAGACGCAAGCTCGGACCAGGCGAGAAAGACAACTTTGGCATCGTGACACCGGACGCGATTACCGGTTTGCGCGATCGACTCTTCGGGACGATCTTTATCGTGGCCATCGTCGTTCCCGGCATCGCGTTGGTAGTCGGCGCGATCGTGATCATGAACATCATGCTGGTGTCGGTCACCGAACGGACCAAGGAGATCGGGATCAGAAAATCTCTCGGCGCGCGACAGATGGATATTTTGAAGCAGTTTCTGGTAGAAGCGGTGACGCTGGCTGTCATCGGCGGCGCCGTGGGAATTTTTCTGGCGTGGATCGTTGGTGCGGTAGTAACGGCGTGGATCTTCCCGACGTATCTATCGATCTTTGCGATCCTGGGCGCGCTTGGTGCGTCGGGCGGAGCCGGTGTGGCCTCGGGGCTTTTCCCGGCATGGAAGGCGGCGCGCCTGGATCCGATTGAGGCTTTGAGAGCTGATTAAGAAGAAAATATTTCACGCAAAGGCGCAAAGAACTCCTTAGAAACACGGTAGCTTTGCATCTTTGCGGCTTTGCGTGAAAAAGTCTTTGAATTATAGGTGAATAAAATGCGCATCCTGCGAAGCGACATTTACGAGAATCTCAAGATGGCCCTGGCTACCTTGCGCGCCAACAAGCTGCGCTCGTTCCTGACCGTCTTCGGCGTCGTGATCGGCATCATTACCGTGATGCTGATCGCCTCGATCATCAGCGGCATCGACGTCTCCGTGAAGCGCGAAGTCGAGTCGTTCGGCACGCGCTCCATCTACATCAGCAAATACAATCCCGGCATCCACATGGGCCGCATGTCGCGCGAAGAGCGGATGCGGAAAGAACTGACGTACGACGATGCCGTCGCGCTCCAGTCGCTGCCCGCAATCGAGCTGTCAGTTCCCTTTCTCGATATCACTAACAACTGGTTCGGCGGCAAGTTGATGGTTTCCGGCGGCGGCAAGTCGTCCGCACAAGTCGCACTCCAGGGCACACTCCCCGAGTTCGAAAAAGCCGGCACGCAGATAATCTCTGAAGGCCGTTTCTTTACGACAACTGAAAACGAGACCAACCAGGAAGTCTGCGTAGTGGGCTCCAAAGTCGCCGACGACTTCTTCAAGATCGGTTCACCTGTCGGACAAACAATCAAGATCGGCCCGCAGGAGTTTCGTGTCGTCGGCGTGCTCGAGAAACGAGAACAGTTTCTCATCGGCGGCGGCAGCGACGA
>DATENQ010000379.1:0-3167 GCA_035275005.1 Pyrinomonadaceae bacterium
AACGATCTGGGACCTGGATCGAACGTTCATCACCGATGGACTCGCGAATCGCGAAAGCATGACGCTGCGAGAAATTCTCGACGTGCTTCAGCGTGCTTACTGCGGCAAGGTCGGCATCGAGTATCGCCACATTCAGAGCAAGGAAGAGAAGCAGTGGATTCGCGAACAGATCCGGCGCCAGTTTGTCGAGCCGCAGCCGATACCGGTTGAGGTGAAAAAGCGTCTACTGTGGAAACTGATCTCGGCGGAACAGTTTGAGCGTTTTCTGCACACGAAATATCTCGGCCAGAAACGATTCTCACTCGAAGGTTGCGAAACGATCATTCCGTTACTCGACAGGCTGATCGACGGCGCCGCCGCGCGCGGTGTGGAATCCATCACGTTCGGCATGGCCCATCGCGGGCGTTTGAACGTGCTCGCGAACGTGATCGGCAATCTATGCGAACGGATCTTCGCGGCTTTCGAAGGTTCGGTGCATCCCGAGTTTCCTGCCGACGAAGGCGACGTGAAATATCATCAGGGCGCGAACGGGGAACGCGTGCTCGACGATGGTCGCAAAGTTCATCTATCGCTCTCGCCGAATCCGAGCCACCTCGAGGCGGTCGATCCGGTGGTTGAAGGCATGGTCCGCGCGACGCAGGACGAGATGATGAGCCGCGGCGCGACGCGCGAACAGGTCATCGATCTCGCATTGCCGGTGCTGTTGCACGGCGACGCGGCGTTTGCCGGTCAGGGGGTGGTGATGGAGACGCTGAACCTCGCCGGGTTAAAAGGTTATCGAACCGGCGGCACGATCCACATCATCATCAACAATCAGATCGGATTCACGACTTCTCCCGAAGCCGGTCGCTCGACGATATATTCAACCGACGTCGCGCGCATGACGCAGTTGCCGATCTTCCACATCAACGGCGACGATCCCGAAGCAGCGTATCGCGTCCTGCAAATCGCGCTCGATTACCGGCAGGAGTTCAACAAAGACGTCGTGCTCGACATCATCGGTTTTCGCCGGCTCGGTCACAATGAGACTGACGAACCGAGCTACACGCAGCCGCTCATGTACGCGCGCGTGAAAGCGCATCCGGGCGTGCGCACGGTCTACGCCAAGCGGCTGATCAACGAAGGCGTCGTCACCGAAGAAGAAGTCAAGAACCTGATCGACGAGCGTGTGCGCCGTTACGAAGATGCGTTGGCAAACGCGAAGCGCAAGGTCGCTGAAGAACCAGCGCAGACGCAGTCGCGCGTCGAAGAGCTGGATGGCTCCGCAGTGGTTCCGACCGGAGTCTCAGCGGAAACGATCAAGAGCATTGCGCACAAGATCGCAGTCGTGCCCGAAGGATTCCATGTGAATCCGAAGATGGTGGGCCAACTCGCGCGACGCGCGAAGATGGGCGACGGCAGCATGCCGCTTGATTGGGCGTTCGCCGAGGCGGTGGCGTTTGGATCACTCGTGCTTGAAGGCAATCGCGTGCGTTTGAGTGGACAGGATTCAGGACGGGGCACGTTTAGCCAGCGTCACGCTGTTCTTTTCGACACGCAGACGGGCAAGTCGTGGACGCCGCTCGCGGAGTTGCGATCCGAGTCGAATCCTGACGCGCGCTTTGATGTGTACGACAGTTCGCTGTCTGAGGAAGGTGTGCTGGGATTTGAGTACGGCTACACAGTGATTGCACAGAACGCCCTCGTGTTGTGGGAAGCGCAGTTCGGTGATTTTGGTAACGGCGCGCAGACGATCATCGATCAATACATTGCCGCTTCGGAAGATAAGTGGAAACAGCGTTCACGGCTCGTGATGTTGTTGCCGCACGGTTACGAAGGACAGGGGCCTGAACACTCGAGCGCGCGTCTCGAACGTTATCTGCAACTGTGCGCGGAGAACAATTTGCAGGTTTGTTATCCGACTACGCCGGCGCAGTACTTTCATTTGCTGCGACGACAAGTACGGCCGGGAATGGAGCGGCCGTTGGTTGTTATGACGCCGAAGAGTCTGCTTCGTCTGCCGGCTGCTTCGTCGACAATTGAAGATCTCAGCAACGGAGGTTTTCAGCCGCTGATCAACGATGCGGAGATCGGCGATCGTGAAGTAGTGAAGAGGATCGTGCTGTGCAGCGGCAAGGTTTATTACGATCTCGCTGATGCGCGCAAGAAGAGTGAGAATCGAAGTGTAGCGATAGTGCGGCTCGAGCAGTTGTATCCGTTTCCGTTGCAGAGCATTCGCGAGATGCTCGCGAGTTATCCGAACGCGAATGAGCTCGTGTGGGCGCAGGAAGAGCCGCAGAACATGGGCGGCTGGACGTTTGTTCAGGACCGTCTCGAGAACCTGCTGCAAAACTGCCAACGCCCGCGCTACGTCGGGCGCTCCGCCTCCGCGAGCCCCGCAACAGGTTCATACAGTATTCACCAACGCGAACAATCCGACCTGGTCACCCAAGCCTTAACCACGGATTAAACGGATTATGAACAGATCCGGTTTTTAAATCCGCGTCATCCGCGTACAATTCTTCTTTGCCAAATAAAGTACTTGACAGGATTCCGGGCGTGGGCGTAAGATGCTTCGCATGGAGCCTGTACCCGCTCTTCATGACCGCGCGATTGATAACATTCGCTACATACGCGAGACCATGGAGCGCGCCACGCCCTTTACCGGTATCTCCGGTCGCGGTGAGATGGCAATCGGCGCTACTGCCCTCGTCGCCAGCGTTATCGCCGCTAAACAAACTAATTTCAAAACCTGGGTCTATATCTGGCTCGCCGAAGGCTTCATCTCGCTTTTGATCGCCGGCTGGTCCATGGATCGTAAAGCCCGCGCCACGCACACATCATTGTTCTCCGGCTCAGGCCGCAAAGCCGTGTTTAGTCTCGCCCCTCCCGTAATCGCCGGCGGCTTGTTAACACTCGTACTCGCCCAGGCCGGCATACCACACGCCATTCCCGGTGTTTGGCTATTGCTCTACGGCACAGGCGTGATCACTGGTGGCATGTTTTCCGTTCGCGCAGTGCCCGCTATGGGATTGTGTTTCATGGTGCTCGGCGCGGTCGCTCTTTTCAGTTATCCAACCTGGACCAACTGGTTCATGGCCGCCGGCTTTGGCGGACTCCATCTCTTGTTTGGTGCAATCATTGTGAGGAAATACGGTGGCTAAGCAGTCAACAGCAAAACAGGAACG
>DATENQ010000380.1:0-27698 GCA_035275005.1 Pyrinomonadaceae bacterium
CAGACCGTGCGCTCGGGATCTGAAAAGGACTTTGTCGCCGCTTACGATGCTCAAATCCGTAAAACGCTGGCGACATTCCCCGACCTTCCGGGCATCGCGATCGTAGTACTTAAGGACGACCGGCCGATCTTTGTCCGCGCGTACGGGATGGCGGATAAAGAAGCCGGTATAAAGGCCGATAGCGATACGCTTTTTTATACCGGTTCGTCCACCAAGTCTTTTACAGCGCTTGCAGCCGCGATGCTTGATCAGGAGGGCAAGATAAAACTCGCTGATCCTTTGACGAAATATACTCCGGGAATTCGCTTCAAAAATGAGATACCCGACAAGATCACGATTCAAGATCTCTTGACACACACGAGCGGCCTGCGCAACGACGCGCTCGTCAACCGCCTCGCGTATACGGGTCAGATCGATCAGCGTGAGATCGATCACGTCTTTGCCGAAGGCACGACTTTTAATGATGCCAACTTTGGCAAGTACAACTATACAAACCTCGGCTATAACATTTACGCGCTCGCGCTGCATTACCATTTGAATAAAAACTGGCAGGACCTGCTGCAAGAGCGCATATTCGATCCCGCAGGTTTAACTCACACGACTGCGTATATTTCAAAGGCGCGAGCCAAAAAGCTCAAGATCGTAGTTCCGTATGTCATTTCCACCGATGCGCCCGATGCGGGCAGGATGGTCCGCAGCGGACTGGAAAAGACTGACGACAACATGCAATCGGCCGGTGGAATTTTCATGAGCATTTCCGACCTCGGCCGGTGGCTTAACCTGAACATGAACGGCGGTAAGCTCGACGGCAAACAGGTGGTGCCCGCCGATCTTATCCGCAAAGTGCAAACCGGATACACAAAGAGCACGCGGGACGTTCCGCCATTCTCGGGCGATGGCGAATACGGTCTGGGGTGGCAAATCGGCAAGTATCGCAACGAAAAGGTGGTCTATCATCATGGCGGCTATCCCGGTTATCGCAGCCATGTCTCATTTTTGCCTGAGAGAAAAGTCGCCGTCGGCATCATGGTAAATAATGACGCGCTTGGTGGACGCCTGGCAGATATGCTCGCTGCGTACGCTTATGACTGGTGGCTGCAAACGGAGAATCTGGAAGTCGATTACGCGAAGCAACTGCAGGAAACCCTTGCGTCCTATGAGAGGCGAAAGCAGGGGATTGCTGCCGAGGCGGCAGAGCGGGCAAAGAGAGAGTGGCAACTTACAAAACCGTTTACTGACTATGCCGGTAAGTATCGGAACGACCTGATGGGCACGATTGAGATCGCGGCAAAAGAAAAAGCGCTCACGGTGCGAATGGGCTATATGAATGCAGTCGCCACGCCTTTTACTGAGAAGGACACTATTCGCGTCGTGATGTCGCCCGGCGGAAATGGTGATGTAATCGGCTTCGTAAAGGACGCCGAGGGAAAGTTCGCCTCACTGACTTACGACCGGGCCACATTTACAAAGCTTGCGCCGTAATCCACGGCTGGTCTAAAAGCCACGGATGAACGCGGATTTGATCCGTGACATCCGTGGCTAATTCTTCTCCGCCACAAAAAGCAAACGTCAGGTGGGCAAATCAGATGTCCAGCTCCGCGCGCGTCTGTAGCACGCGGAGGATGTGGGCGCGCGAGATAATTCCGGCCAACTTTCCCTGCTGGACCACCGGCATTTGATTTACATCCTCTCGGCCCATCATTTCCAGTGCTTCAGCCACTGGTCGTTCCGGACCTACGGTTCGCAAACCCTCCAGCGGCCGCATTACGTCGCCAATGGTTGTGTAAGGCCAGCGCGCGCGATCAATCGCCTTCACTTCGTGCATTGTAATGATACCTGCGGGCCTTCCCTGTTCAAGCACCACGAAACAACGATGACCGGTCGGCAGTAAGTGTTCATGGACGAATGTCTGAAGGTTTGAATTCGAGTCTACGGTTGCAAACTGCTGCGCCATTACATCGCCAACTCTTATACCCGTGAGACGTTCAGTAATCTCTACCTGCGCGCCGCTTGCACGCGCCGCATCGAGCAGGAACCAACCGATGAACGCGATCCATAAACCGCCTAAACCCGCACCGCTAAAGAAACGCCAGATACCCAACAGAATGAAAGCCATGGCGACAACTCGGCCCACCTTCGAAGCGATGCGAGTGGAACGATTCCCATCTCCTGTTATCCACCAAACTATGGCACGCAAAACGCGTCCACCATCGAGCGGGAATCCGGGGATCATGTTGAAAATGGCAAGTGAGATATTGATGATGCCCAGCCACATAAACATGGCCATCAGAGGCGAGTCTGTTTCCGCGGAAAAGTTCCAACCCGTCAGCCATGCAAGTACAAGACAGAATAGTCCGATCACGAAACTGGTGATTGGACCAATGATGCCCATCCAAAACTCAGATTTAGCATCGGCAGCGTCTTTCTCGATCTGCGCTACGCCGCCTAATGCGAAAAGAGTAATTGCGCGTACGGGGATTCCTCGCAGTCTTGCAACCGCGGCGTGCGAGAGCTCGTGCAACAAGATGGACACGAAGAATAAAAGCCCCGTTATGATCGCGATACCCCAGGTTGTGGAGCCACCCCAGTTGGGATGTTCGATAGCAAACTGGCTGCGCAGCGAGAGTGTCACCAGGAGCGCGATTATGATCCAACTGTAATGCAGCCCAACCGCGACACCGAAGATGCGACCGAGTTTGATATGAGCTTTCATGTCTTCATTTTACGCTACAAACACCACGAAAAGAGCATATGTATCTGAAGAAATGTTTGCGTTTGGCCCTCTCTTACTGCACCCGCTCTACAAGTCATGATCACCTGCCGACTCCGGCTGATACAGAATCTCCTCGATTTTTAGCCTTCGCAGACCTGACGGCACCGGCCACTCAATGGTGTCGCCCTGTCTGTAACCAAGAATGGCTGTACCAATTGGCGCCAAAACGGAAATCTTTCCCCTGGCAAAATCTGCCTCTGTTGGAAACACGAGTGAGTAGGTGTTGCTTTCCCTGCTCACTAAGTCCTTCAAACGCACTTGCGAGCGCATCGTGACTACGTTTGCCGGGATATCTTTTGGATCAACAATCTCTCCTCGATCAAGCTCGGTTTCCAACTTGTTCAAGTACTCTCTATCGACGCCGTTGCTCTCACGTGTACGATCGATCAATCCAGTAAGACGGTCATAGTCAAGTTCTGTTATGTGGATGGTTGTTGCCTTTTTTAATCTTCGCGTCATTTCAGTAACTCCTTTACGCAGCCTTCTTCACACTCTCCACAGTCTTCAAAGAGAGACTGGAAACGTCATTACTACGAACGACCCTGACCGAACAGTGCGCTCGGTTTGCAACAGCGGCAGAGGTGCTGCCGAAGAGCAAACGACTTAAACCTCGGCGTTCGTTTGTTCCGAGAACTATGAGATCAGCTCCCCAATGTTTGGCACGCTCAATAATTTGCCGGGCTGCTCTACCGGCGATGATTTCCGCTGAGATCTGCACGGGCGCGTCGCTCAAGACTCGAACCGCACTTCCGATTGCGCGATGTGCCTGATCAGTGCCCGTGCCACCAGTGACGCCAAGCTCCTCAAGCGAATAGATCATCGGGTTGACGGCACTCACCACTCTGACCTCGGTGTTCTCCGGCCAACTCATTTCCGCGATCGCCTGGGATGCAGTGATCGATGCAACGGAGCCATCGGTAGCCAGCAATACCCTGAAGTCACGATCCTTAGTCGCTTCCTCACGAGCCCGAACAACCTCGACGGAACAAGGCGCACTTTCGACAACCGACTTCGCCACGCTCCCGAGTAACAGGCTTCGAAAGTCCTTACGATTGTGTGCGCGCATAAGGATCAGGTCCGCCGGCCAATTCCGCGCGGCAAACGAGATCAGGAATTCGGGATTTCCGCGCATGATTACAACTCTCGCTGAGATCCCGATCTGTCCTAAGCGTTCGACCGCTAAAGCAGAGATCTGTTCGCCACGTCTTTTCATCTCTCGTCGTATGGCGGAAACTCGGTAACCTGCTTCGCCCCAGGCTTTCAAGGGGACGTCGCCATCGTCAACGACGGTAAGCACACGAGCTTCTGTTCCTAAGGGCCACGAACGAACATTCATCTCACTAAGAAGAATTTCCAAAGTGGTAATTGAATCTACTGCAAGCAAAACTCTCATTACTATTCCTTCCTCCAACCGTCACGACTCATCAAAACGGATAGCCGTAACTTCCAAAACTAAGTGCGCTCGGTCCGAATCTTTATCAATGCCGTCGAGCAGAATGCGTGTGTTGATGGCCTCACCCGGCTCAAGTATCTTTTGTCGCCGCGGAATAAGCACTACTGTCCGTTCACGCACACTCGCCTTTGTGCTGTCTAGAATCGCGCCTCGCAACTCCAGTCCACTGATGTTCCGGCCCGTGTTGTTTCGCACCGTTGCCGTCATTGCTACCGCGAGATTATCGAGTGGGTGCACCTTCTCAGTCCCCACTAATTCCTCGACTGCAATCTGCCGTCGAAATTCTTCAAACTCCGGTTGACCGGTTTGCAACGCCCCTTCCAGCCGTTGCTCGATATAAGAATTGACGCCGGATTTTGGCCCGGCCATGTAGTACAAACCCGCCGTCAGTATTGCGAGTAGCGCAGTAATTGCGGCGGCTAGAATTACAATTGGCCAGCGCAGTTCCGGCTCTGCAATCAACACTGGACCTCGATAAGCAATCATTGTCACGTTCTCCTCGCTTCGTATGAGCTATAGATTAGAGGGGAACGCTGGTTGGAAATAGCGTGTTAACACCTGACTGCGGGCCGTATTTACACGTAGCGGTTCTTGTGAGTAGTGAGCGATTCTCTCCACGGATTACACAGATTTGTTTTAGGAATCTGTGTAATCTGTGGATGAATAGTTAGTTAATCTGATTGCCGGTGTTGGCGGACGTGCAGCGCCAATTCCACGCGGTTGCTCAGATTTTTCTTATCGAGAATGCGGCTGATGTGACCTTCTATCGTTCTTAAACTGAGCTTTAACTCCGCGGCGATCTCCTTGTTTGAGAGCCCACGTGCGACTGCTTCCGCAACGCGCCACTCTGCGTCTGTCAGCTCTTCATCGCGTACAAGGTCTATCTCAGTGTCGTCTTGATCTCCAAACATCCGCGCAAGGTCGGAATGAGTGCGTTGTACTCTTTCGAGAATGCTCTTCACGATAGCGATCAGCTCTTCGGATTCGAAAGGTTTTGTGACGTAAGCATCGACGCCGGTACGAAATCCCGCGATGCGATCGGACGTCTCGTCTTTGGCCGTGAGGAAGATGATCGGTACGAGACGTGTTCGCGGCGATGCACGCAGATTACGCACCAGCGCGTAACCATCCATACCAGGCATGCGAATGTCACTGATGATCAGATCCGGAAGAGACTCGGCAACGCGGATCATCGCCTCACTTCCCCGCCGGGCCGTCTGCACCTCATAACCTTCCGCGCGCAGCGTTTCCGATACTGCCAGCAAGAGACCGGGGTCGTCATCAACGACCAACAACTGTTTCGCCATCGTCGTGCTCCTCACTACCAAGTCCATTGCAGCCTCCCTCACGCCATACGGGAAGATGCAATTTGAATGTGCTGCCCCGCCCAATTTCGCTCTCTACAGTGATGCTCCCTCCCATCCGCTCCATCACATTTCGCGCCAGGTATAAGCCGAGGCCGACGCCGGAAACATCGGCGTCTTCTAAAAATTCAGCATCAGTGGTGGCATCACGCATAACCTCGGAATGACGCGCTGGACGGCCCCGGTGAAACTTGTCGAAGAGGATCGGCATGTCTTCCGGTGGAATGCCACGGCCGTTGTCTGTCACGCTTATAGCCACGTGACCATCGTCGTTGAGTGCAGATAGACTAATGCGCCCACCGTCTGGTGTGTACTTAATCGCGTTCTCTACTACGTTCGACAGAACACGACGCAGCTCTTTCGGATCAGCGCAAACTGGCGGGACTTCAGGGTTGGAATCGAACCGAAGATCATGCCCTCTCTTTTCGGCCGATCGTGTTTCGGATTTGACGACAGACGAGATCACTTCCCGCACATCAACTCGTTCGTGCGTAACACGCAGCACACCGCCTTCGATGCGGGAAAGATCGAGCAGGTTTAGAACAAAATCAATCTGGCGATCACACTCGACCGAAATCGTTTCGAGGTACTCACGTCTTTTCGCCTCCTCGAGTCCGTCGCGCATTAAAAGCCGCGTTAATGCTTTGATGGTCGTTAAAGGTGTACGCAGCTCGTGCGAGACTGTCGAGACAAACTCGGATTTTAGTCGATCGAGTTCGGTGAACCTCTCTTGTCTTTTCTGTAGACGCTCTGCCATCGCATTGAAGTTCATGCCGAGACGTGAGATCTCATCGCGTCCTTCAGCAGGCGCACGCGCCGAGAAGTTCCCACTGCCAAACTCCTCGGCGGCGAAATTCAGCAGGCGCACAGGCCGGGCGATACTTCGTGCTATCAGCAGCGCCGCCGTAACCGTGCAAAAGACAATGATCAAGCCGATGAAGGCATAGCCCATCAGTTGTCGCCATGCTGAGGCATAAAGAATGTCGCTCTGGACACCCACCATAACTATGTAGCCGGTGTTACCTACGCGGCCTAGTCCATATACGCGATCCACACCGTCAACCGAACTCGTTGTAACGACGACTGCGGTATTACGTTCGTTTAGCCCCGACAACTGATCCGTCCCACTTAAATCCAGGCCTACTGTGGTTTCCGCGGTTTGACTGCGATAAATGATGCGATGGTTCTGATCGAGTAATGTCACGACCGCTCGCTCAGGTAACGTGATTCCGTGAAGCGCGTCCTTTAATACCGATCCCTCGATACGTGCGATCACTGCACCGCCTTCAAGGGGTGCTTCCACAGCAAGAAGGTAATTTCCTTCTCCTCGCGTCCAGTCCGTTTCTATATCGGAAACACCACGCTTCGCTTCGTCGAGAAGCTTACCGCGCAACCCGGACGGAAGCTCACCCGCGCCGGCGGGTTCTATTGCCATAACTTTTCCCGTTGAGTCTAAAACGCGCAGATCGGTCCAATGCGGGCGGCCGACGATGGTCGCCTGCAGATTGCTCTTGAGGGCGGCAGGATCGTTCAGGTGATCGGGTGGGTATGACGCAATTGTTCTGAGCGGTTGGTACTGAGCGTCAAGCCAGCGGTCGAAAACTACTGCGACTAACTCTGTTTGTTGCTCTAACGACTCATTCAGCTGATTTCGCTTTTCACTCCAAACAATCCACAGCACGGCGAAGCCGACTATTAGCAGCGGAAGAACACCTCCGATTGCAAGGGTCAGTAATCGCCCACGAATACTCATCGCCACCTCTGAATTGTGCTTGCTGCGAAGTATAACAAACGACTCTAAGCATCGGGTGATAACACCCGCCTATTTCAGGAGTTAATACTCTATTTCTTCGGTCCTTCTCCTTTTAAAATAGTCATATGATGAAGATATTGATTGGCCATGATGGCTCACAGAGTGCCGACGCTGCGTTGGTTGATCTCCGGCGAGCTGGTTTACCGGATGAAGCAGAAGCCCTGATTGTTTCTGTTGCCGATGTCATGCTCGTTCCCGCAACATCGGGTTATGAGTTGGCCGCGGAGGCACTCATGTCCCGAAGAGTGACTTCCGGCTTAGTTAACGCCCAGAGGCACACCGCGCGCGTTCTGAGTGAGGCGAAAGACTTTGCCACGAGTGCGAGAGATCAGGTTCGAGACTGGTTCCCGCATTGGAGTGTACGTGCGGAAACGCTCGCTGGACCAGCCGCTTGGGAGCTAATTAACAAGGCAAACGACTGGAGACCCGATCTAATTGTTGTCGGATCGCACGGGCGCTCCGCAGTCAGTCGATTCATTCTCGGCAGCGTTTCGAAAAAGGTTGTCACGGATTCGGATTACTCTGTTCGCGTGTCGCGGGGCGCCATCGGAAGAGACCTCGGCAAGCCTCCGAGAGTGGTGATTGGCGTGGACGGATCAACTGAGGCCGAACAGGCGATTCGCGCTGTAGGCAGTCGTGTTTGGCCGCATGGAACAGAGGTGAAGATAGTCATCGTCGATGACGGCGTTTCGTCTGGAAGGATTGCCCACATTCTTCCCACCGCTGCGGGGATGATCGGAGGGAGCAAGGAAGAAGCGGCGGGGAAAGCCCGGCAGATGGCCCAATGGGCGGCAGACGAGTTGCGCGTTATCGGGTTGGACGTTTCGGTCGTGACGGAAAAGGGTGATCCACGTCGCGTGCTTATCGATCAGGCCAAAGCCTGGGATGCCGATTCGATCTTCGTAGGAGGACGCCGGTTCAGCAATGCGCTTGAACGACTTCAACTCGGCAGTGTTGCAACCGTGCTCGTTACGAAAGCACATTGCTCGGTCGAGGTTAGCAGGTAAACGAAGGAGGTGAATTATGACGTTCATGTTAAGCAGCTCAGTGGTTGAGTGGTCACGTCCGTTGATGATTGGGTGGATCGTGATTGCGCTCGCCTTGAGCGCTATCGAAGTGTTCTGGATTATGGGCGGTTTGTCGTCACGAAGAGTTTCAAAAGTAAACTAGTCTGCAAGCAGCCGGGCAATCGACATCTATATTCTCCTCACTACCAGGTTCTAAAGCACACCTGGCAGAGTAAGTGAATTCAGCCGGGTCGAAACCGTGTTAATACGTGCCGGTGGCAGGTGTTTTAGCGTTATGGATTCGGCGTCGCGCTCGCGATGGCTTGACGGTACTTCGTATAGAGATCAACCAACCGGTCGGCGGAAGCGGGGTCGCTGCGCGCTAACAGGGTGATGGTGTCGTCGCGCGTGTCGAACATAGAACGCAAAACATTGCGCTGCGCTTCGTTGAAGGCTGAATCGCGTCCGCGGCCAAGCTCAATTTGCAGGTTGGTAAAGAAGTCGCTGGCCGCCTGGCGCGCGGGTTCATACTCGGCGCGACGCGCGTCAATCGCAGCGCTCGCCAGCATGTTCTGCAAGTTGCTGATTCGCAGAGAAGCCTGCGCCGTGTCGCGTTCGCGGGCATATGTTCGAGATTTCGACCACATGGGAATGAGCCCCGCCAGAAAGGCGACGAGCAGCAACACGGCATAAATAATCAGGCGCCGGCCTCGATCATTCCGCCAAATGGAATTGTCGCTACTCGGGCTCATTGCTTCGTTCTGATCTTCGCTACTCATGCCAGTTCTCCTTGAGAATGAAACTTTAAAGTTCTTCCGACTAATCCGTGTGCGGCAGGCCGGCAACGGAAGGTGCCAGCCGCGCCCCTCCTTCGTATTCCGGACGCGCGGCCTTGAATAAATCAGCCTCGTGCCTCTGCTGTCGAATCATCCCTCGGTACGGTCATCGCGATCGCGATTATCGCAATGATCACCATGATTACGTTGAATAGTAACGCGATGGCAGCCGCGAATCGGATGCCGATGTTGTCGGTTCTTCCCAGAAAAAGATCGGATAAAGGCGCGAAACTGGTATTTAACCCGCTGAGCGATGTGAAAAGCGCCGCGGAGATCGCCACTCCAAACGCAGCCCCAAGAGACGATGCCATCTTGTAAATACCTGACGCGGCGCCGGCCTTGTCATTCGGCACATTGGAAAGTGCCGCGTCGGTTGACGGCGTAGCGTAGAAGCCTAGTCCGATTCCGAATAGTGTGAATCCGATAAAGGCGACGATCATGTACTGGCGGGCCAGCAGAAATGTAAAAGTCGTCAGCAGAATTCCAGCCCCGGTAATGGCGCAGCCCATCAACATCGGTTTTCGCGCGCCCATCTTCTGGAGAAGCTTCTCACCGACACGAATGGTGCTCAGAATCGCGATCAGGTAACCGATGGTCAACAGTCCTGATTGCAGCGAAGATAGCCCGGCTGCCTGTTGGACCAGTGAAAGCGCGACCAGCAGTGTTCCGGCTGCACCGTTGAGCAGGAAGTTCGAGAGCGTCGCACCTGCATAGGTCTTGTTGTTGAACAGCCTGAGATCGACAAAGCCATTGGGATTGCCCGATTCGACCTTGAAGAACACTACCGCAGCGAGAACGAAGACGACCGCAAGTGTGATTACCACAGGATTCAGCCATCCCAGAGCGGAGCCTTGTCCGATCACGATGTTCACGGCCACCATCGCGATGATGAACGCGGTGAAGCCGAACCAATCAAAAGGTCGCTCCTCCCGCGATGTGACTTTGCTTTCAGGAGCGCCGCGTAACAATAAAAAGCTTATGGCGGCAACCACAATCGACATCCAGAAGATCCACCGCCATCCGAGAGAAGAAGCGACGAGCCCGCCGAAAAGCGCGGACACGCCTGAGCCACCCCATGACCCAATGGACCAGAAGCTCACCGCGCGCTGACGTTCCTTACCATCGAAGTAGTCCTTAATAAGAGCCAGCGTCGCGGGCATGATGCACGCAGCCGACAATCCCTGAACGATACGGCCGGTCATTAAAAACGCAATGGTGCCGGCTGGAGAGATCGCGATGAGCAGTGAGCCTACTACACTCAAGGCCAAGCCGGCGTAGGTGAGTTTCAAACGTCCGAGACGGTCGGCGAGGCCACCAGCGACAACGATGAAGATGCCTGAGAAGAGTGCAGTAATACTTACCGCGATATTGTTCAGGCTCTCGCTGATCCGCAACTCTTCGCGCATCGCCGGTGCAACATTTAGCGTTGTCTGAGCAAAGAGCCAGAAGGTGATAACGGCAAGGACGATGCCGAGAATAAGTCTGTTGGCGCCTTGCTGTGTGTTAGCCGTGGCGACGGCAGTTGTGGAACTCACGACGAAAACCTCATTTCGCCAGGTACGTCAAAGCGGCAACCACGAGCGCCTGGGTGCCGTGAGACAGCGTCGGTTCGATGACTGGGGCAAAGAATTCCGAGTGATTGACAGGGATGTCCTGCTCCACGCGTCCAGCATCGAGAGCGCGTTGATACTTCTCGCTGTCCGTGCCGCCAACGCCCCAGTAAGTGTAGGGCGTTCCGAAGGCATCAGGGATGTCGCTGAAATCCTCGCTGGCTGTCAGTCGCCCAAGTTCGAAGACGGTTTTTGTTCCGAAGTGCCTCCGGAATGCGGACGTGATCTTTTCCGTCACTTCCGGGTCGTTGTTGGTGACAGGGTACTGATCGAAATACTCGAATTCTGGCGGGCGTGGTGAACCGGACGCTTCGCACTCACCTCTGACCATGCGTTCGATGCTGTCAATCATTCGCCGGCGCACGGCCATGTCATAAGTGCGCAGATTAACCAGTAGCACCGCGCGGTCGGCGATGATGTTGCTCTTCGAGCCGGCTACACTGCTGCCCACAGTCAGCACCGCAAACTCGCCTGGCTTCGTCTCGCGCGAAACAATCGTTTGAAGGCGCAGCACGACCAATGCAGCGAGCACCACTGGATCCACGCTGTTGTGAGGCATTGAGCCATGTGCTCCCTTGCCATAAAGAGTGATGCGAATGCTGTCGCCGGCGGAGAGGACCGGGCCCGCCTGTGTGCCGACCGCTCCCGCCGGAAAAGCCAACACGTGCTGAGCGAACGCGACATCCGGCTTGGGGATGCGGTCGCGCAGACCGCCGTCGATCATCGATTTCGCGCCGCCCGCGACCTCTTCCGCAGGTTGGAACAACGCGATGAAAGTACCGCCCCACGAGTGCGAAGCTCGCGCGAGCAATTCCGCCGCACCCAACAGACAAGTCACATGCGCGTCATGGCCGCAAGCATGTGCGACGCCCACTGTGTTCCCCGCATCGTCAACCGCGGTGAGTGTCGAAGCGTACGGCAGTCCCGTGTTTTCCCGTACGGGAAGCGCGTCCATGTCAGCTCGCGCGAGTACGGTCTGACCTTCACCATTCCGCAGGATACCCACGACTCCGGTACGACCAATCCCGTCTATGACTTCGTAACCGAACTCGTTGAGTTTCGACGCTACGAGCGTAGCCGTCTTAGTTTCCTGAAAACTCAGCTCCGGGTGCGCGTGTAAATCCTTGTAAACACCTTCCTGCCATACCGAGGTTTCCGTCAGAGCGGACAGAACCTCGGCGATTGAAGATGTTGATGGTTGGTCTAATTCTTCTGTCATTGATTCCTCCCTTCGCTCAGCTCAACGGCAAGGCGCGAGTAACGCTGGTCTCAAGCGCTGCCTCTGGTTCGTCTTCTTCGCGGCGTCGTGGGTAGAGAATGATCGCTCCCAGGACACCGGCGATGATTGATGCGATGAAGATTGCGATTTTCGCCGCGGCGTAGTCAGCGGAGTTTGGGAACGCCAGCCCCGCTATGAACAGCGACATCGTGAAACCGATTCCGCCCAGTGCGCCTGCGCCGACTAACTGGCGCCATGAGTACACCTCGGGTTTCACCGCTATGCCGCTCCGAACCGCGAGCCACGCCGCCGCCACGATCCCGATCGACTTCCCCACGACCAGTCCCAACGTGATCGCGACCATCAATCGTCCGTTTTCCCGGAATACGTCACTCGACCAGGCGACACCGGCGTTCGCTAGTGCAAAGACCGGTAAGACGAGGTAGCTGGACCACGGTTCGATGGACCGAAGGAGCTTATCGGCGGGCGACTCGATCCGTGCGTGGATCGTATCCAACCCCCGAAGCGCCGGCTCGGACGGCCCGGCTCGCATGGCTTCACCGCTGTGAAGGTCTTCCCTGTGAATCAGAGTCGCTGCCTGCGCAAGCAGCGCTTTCATGTTTGGCGGCGGGCGCGTAGGGATGAGCACGGCCAGGATGACGCCAGCCAGCGTTGCATGCAATCCGGCTTCGTGAAGAAGGAACCAGAGCAAAACGCCGCACACCGCATATGGAAGCGTCCCGTACACGCCAATTCGGTTGAGCACGATAAGCAGCACCACAACCACAGCACCCGCGATCAGAAAACTCGTTGAGATGTCGCCGGTGTAGAAAACTGCGATTACGAGGATCGCTACAATGTCGTCGATGATGACCGCGGCGGTCAGGAACACGCGCAGCTCGATGGGGACGCGGTCGCCGAGCAGGACGATTAGCGCGACCGCGAAGGCCGTGTCAGTACCGATCGGAACTCCCCACCCGTGCCTCAGGTGCGGCGGCGCGATCGAGGCATAAATGATCGCCGGCATTAGGATGCCGCCGAATGCGGCGATCACCGGAAGCGCGCCTGATCGAATGCTCGCGAGGTGGCCCACCGTGAACTCACGCTTGATCTCGAGCCCGACCACGATGAAGAAAATCGTCAAGAGTCCGTGGTTGACCCAGTCGAGCAGTGATAGCGCGAATGTGGATGCGCCCCACTGAAAACCCAGCGTAGTCTCCCACCAGGACTGGAACGCGGGCCCCATGCGCGAGTTGCTGAGCACCAACGCAAGCACCGTTGCGAGACCCAGGAGCAGCCCCGACGACGGTCCCCAGCGAACGAATTGAAACGCGGCGGCCTGGATCCGGTGGCCCAATGCGCCGAGCATCGCGTCGGCCAGCGAGCTTTCGTCCCACGCGCCTGCATACCGGCGACCATTGATAAAGAAGGTGGGCGTCACCCGCGCGCCGCTGCGTTCTGCGCTCTCGATGTCTTCGCGCACTCGCTCCTGCGCTAACGCCGATTCATGCGACGCTCCGCTCGGGAGGTTGAACTCGCCGGCGATCCGTCCGAAGTCGCTCGCGGAGAACACCGGACCCCGCTCCATCAATGCCTCGTGAACTTCCCAGAACCGGCCGGTAGTTTCCGCCGCATACTCCGCCAGCTCGGCGGCGCGGATCGCCTCCTCGCTGCCGGGGACCGGCAGGTGCCGATATACGTATCGCATCCGCTCGCCGAACCGGCTCCGCAGCCCTTCGATTACCTCCTGGACCGCGTGACAGTGTGGACAGGCGTAGCTGCCGTATTCCACAAGCGTCAGCTCCGCGTCGGGTGGACCCAGAACATGATCGTGGTCCAGGTCAATCGGAGGATCAAGCTTCTCAAGTCTCACGTGATTCGCCTGGTCCAATCCACCAGATTCTGAAGCAACTGGCGGACGAATTGTTTCGCCGTGTCATTCGTCAGGTTTCCCTGACCATCAAACTGTTCAGCGGCGTTGCCAATCATCACTTCCGGCTGGTTGACGGGAAACATGTTGAGGAAGACCATTATCTGCCGCAGGTGGTATTGAGCGCGGGCCGTCCCAATCGCTCCGACCGAAGCGCCCATGATGGCCGCCGGCTTCCCATTCCACGCGCTGTCACCGTACGGTCTCGACGCCCAGTCGATCGCATTTTTCAAAACGCCAGGCACTGAATAGTTGTACTCCGGCGTCACGAAGAGAATGGCATCTGCCTCGCGTATACGCCTCTTCAGTTCGACGACTTTGGCGGGAGGGTTCTGCTCGTTGTCCTGATTAAAACCCGGGATTTCATCCAGCTCGAAGGTGTCAATGCTCGCACCTTCAGGAGCGAGTTCAATTGCGGCGCGCAAAGCAGCGCGGTTGTAAGAGTCGCGCCGGAGACTGCCGGTAATGCCGAGAATGCGAATTGGTCTGCTCATTTTGTGGTCTCTTTACAGTAAAAGTAAATTTTACCTTTCCTGGTCAGGCGATAAGGGATTACGGCTCCATATATCTACTCCCAAGCCGCATCTCCCCAGCCGCTGAAATAAAAAGGATGAGACCGTCAGAAGAAGGTCACATCCTTATCACACCCGTACTGCCGCAAGCTGCTTTGTAAACGATCAGATGCGTTGCTCGTTTGCCCTTGTAAACAACCTGCCGCACGAGGGCTATCGTTCCGTCATTCGCCTCAGACCGCGTTGTTACCCGCGAAGGAAAACAGCGCTGTTCGAAGCCATCTCGGCCGAGTGAAACTGAACGGAGCCCTCCTCAATGTGGAGTCCGGTCTGTACAGTTCCTCGAACGTAAATTACTTTCTTATAAGGGATTTTGAACTCTAGCACACGACTGATCTCCTAGCAACAGCGCTTGCCAGGCATTGCGCAGTTGTTAGAAAACAAGTGAAACTGAAGTATCGGGGCAAAATAACGTATCGAGGTTCTGGGCGCGTCCTTAATAAATACGGAGGGGTCTACGGTCATGTCTATCAGCGAAACATTTCTTCCCGGCGTGGGCCGCAAATTTCAAGTTGAAACAACAAGCGGCGATAGATTGGTCATCGTCATTCACGACGACGGCACGCGCGAGCTGTACCACTTCACGCACCGCAACCTGGAACGCCCATCGTCTGTCTTGAGACTCACGGACGGCGAGGCACGACAGATCGCAGGCATCATCGGCGGGCTGACTTACGTGCCGCGCAATCTGCCAATGGCGGAGGTTGTTTTGGAAGATTTGGTCCTGGAGTGGTTCAGGATCGAACCAGGCGCGGCGTGCATTGGCAGGACCATTCGCGAGCTCCAGGTTCGTACCCGTACTGGAGCTTCCATCGTATCGATCATTGAACCGGACCAGACGAAGCGTACTAATCCGGAAGCCGACACGGTTCTCAATACGGGCGCGACACTTATAGTTGCCGGTGATCGGCCTACGATCAATGCTCTCAAGCGTCTCCTGATATCGGGAAGCGAGAAGTAAACGATGGATCACGTCATCCTGGAAATTGGATTGGCGCTGGTGCTAATCGCGTTTGCCGTCGCGCTGGCGCACAAACTCGGCTTATCGAATGTGCCATTCTTAATTTTGATTGGCATGGCGGTCGGACCCCACGCTCCGCAGATTGGTGTGTTCGATTTTCGCTTTATCGAAACGCAACCGCTGATCACGTTCATGGGCCGAATGGGTGTACTCTTCCTGCTCTTCTATCTCGGTCTTGAATCCAACGTCACGCGTTTAATCGAGGCCGGACGATCCATTCTGGCCGGCGGTTCGCTTTACGTCGGCATCAATTTCACAGCCGGCTTCATGTATGGCTACCTCGCTGGCTTTCCGCTGCGCGAGACACTCATCATTGCTGGTCTAACTACCGTTTCTTCGAGTGCAATCGTAGCCAAGATCCTCTTCGACTACCGGCGCACGGCCAATCGTGAAACCGAATTAATCCTTGGCATCACCATGTTCGAGGATGTTTTTCTTGCAATCTATCTGTCGCTCATCTCCGGCATCATTCTCAGCGGAGCGAGTTCGTTTGCGGGAGTGGCGTCGTCGGGCGGTATCGCACTCGGCTTCATTGTAGGCCTGATGATCATCGGTCGTTGGGCGACGCCACTGTTGAACCGGCTGTTTCGCGTCTCTTCGAATGAAGTATTCGTGGTTGTGATCTTCGCGTGCTTGTTTATGTTGGCAGGACTAGGCGAGACGATTCACGTTGCGGAGTCTATCGGCGCGCTGCTTCTGGGCTTGATATTGGGAGAGACTGAACACAGTGAGCGCATGGAACGTCTGATCGTACCGTTTCGTGATTTTTTCGGCGCGATCTTCTTCTTCGGTTTCGGTCTGTCGATTGATCCGTTCAGCCTGGGTGGCGCCGCGTGGCTGGCCGTGGGTGCGGCTCTACTTTCACTTGTCGGAGTCGTGATCGCTGGAATAATTGTGGGAACACGCGCGAAGCTCTCGGCCATAGGAGCACTCAACACGTCCTTCACGCTGCTTGCACGCGGCGAGTTCTCGATAATCATTGTTAACCTGGCGATAGCCGGCGGTTTGATGCCAGTCTTACAGCCATTTGCCGCTCTGTATGTATTGATTCTCGCAAGCGCTTCGCCGTTACTGGCGAAAGAGTCCGACCGTATCTACGATCTATCTGTCAGGCTGGCCCTCCGGCTCAGGAAGCTATTCACACCTCGCAAGAAGAAGGAGACTTCGGACGAAGAAATAAGCACCGCAGAGGTGGAGTGAGAGATATAAGGGCCACACGCTGCAAAATCATGATGTGTGTGACGTGAATCGTTATGGTGTAGCTACGGGTTTGTAAATAAGGCCAATGACTATTCCGGTGATAGTCCACTGGACCAGGTAAGCCGCAGCCTGTCCGAAAGCGAGTTTAGGCCCGATGTTCAAGTTCACGTAGTTGTGCAGCACATTGCAAACCGCGAAAATGCCAACGAGAATGCCCAGGCGCGCACCTTCCGTAACACCCGAACCGCCGTGATATGACAATGCGAAAATTATGGTGACAACGACGACTGCTATGAAAGATGCGAAGAATCCAAATGGCATAACAGACATCATTTCTTCTTTAGGCCGGTATACGGCCGGATACTTTTGGACCTCTTCGAAAACAGCCGGCACCAGCCACATCACTAAGAAACCAACAGCAAAAGACGCAACCGTACCACCAAGCGCCGCCAGCGCGAGACGTGAATAGCTCATTTACACTCCCTGGAAATCGAGGATCAAAATCACAATCAGTTCGGGGCAGGACTTTCAGCCGTCAAAGAACGAGACGGGCTTTGAATTCAGACGCCACCACATAGCACCCTCTTTTTAAAACCAAAATCTGCAGGTTGGTGGTTTCAGGCTCACCAATATAATCGAGATCAATCGCAGAGGCAGCAGAATTGCCGAGCTTCTGCCTCGCGATTTCAGTTTCCTATGCCGAAACTCTCCAGAACGTTCGCGTACGCTTCCATTAGCGGCAGTGGACCTTCAGCAAAAACTCCATATCTTCCGGACTAATTGACATGAGTGACTCTCCTGAGGTTACCGTGAAAGTGAGAACATCAGCCCATCGTTTTTATTAAAGGTCCAACCGCGCACGAGAGGTAAGACGGGCAACCACTTGACTCGAAAATTACAGCCAAAGATTATGCAAACGAATATAAATGGCGTCAACAAAAAGACTCATCGGAATACCGGAAAAACTGAAACTATCAAGGAGGGTCTTTGGTTTGTTTGCGGGTTAACCGCCATACCAACGCGCAGACGATTGCGACAAGAAGGCCAATAATGACCGCGCAGAAAAGATAGATAACCCACATTGGCGGGAGACCATGAAACGCTAAAGACATGTCGAACTATCTCCTCTCGCGCCTGCCTGTTGGGCGAACCCTGGAAGTGATAACGATGGCAAACTGATGCCCTTTACCATCCAGGCCACCGGCATTAGAAACGTCACAGCATTTCTGCACTGCCTTCAAGCGGACGTCCTTCGCGTATCAGTCTATCGAGAAGAGGGCCAATCTGATCACGCGAAGTCGACCGCGATGATAAGTCTGACGGTGAAAGGCTGCATCGATCAAAATCAAGGGCTGCGGAGTTACAAGATTCCCGCAGCCCTCCGAGGTAGTCTGTCCGAGGCAAGACTATATCTTAAAACGTAAATCTAACTCCAAACTCTGCCGACAAACTGTGCGGCACGGTAACTCCGCTCGGTGTAATGAAGTTACTGGGTGTGCCAAAGCTTGCCAGTCGAACGTCAGTCACAAAGTTGTTTCCGAAGTTGGCCCGATTGGTCAAATCGAAAACCTGAAAGATCGCCTGAAGGTTGGCGCGCTCGCGAATTTTGAAGTTCTTCGTCACGCGCGCGTCCAGTTGAAAGAAAGGTTGCCCCCTCACGCTGTTAAAGGGTGCGTGAGTACACTGGCCCGCGCGTAAACAGTTTCTATACTTCATGCGGTTCGCATTTGAAGCACCCGGATCTCCGAATGCAGTCAGAGTAGCCGTCAAGTCATCCGGCTTATCATTAAATACGACAACGTGGGAAGTTCCACGTCCACCACCCACGCCAAGAATGTCGACAGCCGCACCATAACCTGCTGTATAAGGCCGCGCAGATTCCCACTGCACGATCGGCGCTACCTGAAAACCACCCGGCAGGTTTACTACACTACCCATCGAGAAGCGATGACGCGAGTCATTTGGCGTTGGCCCAAGCTCGTACGACGCGAACATGTTGAACGGATCCCAGGCGCGATTTCTAAAGGCCGCCGAGTTTCCGTTGTAAGCCAGCGCCTGCGAAAGTGTGTAAGTGGCATTCACCGTCAAATTCTGGTGCAGCCGGCGACGGTACGAAATATTCATACCGTCGTAGCGCGACCGGCCGGACGACTGCTCGAGGTCGACTCTTCCGAGTATTGGTTGATGCGCCGCAGCCAATGCAGCAGTTAAAGGTCGCGAGGTAATCTCCGCGCCGGCAGAGTTGAGAAACATCGCAAGCGTTGGGTTTATGTTGACAGTCTTGGATTCATGCAATCCAAGGATGTGCGTGTATTCAAATTCAAGTACCGAGTAAGAATTGAATTGCCACGCGTAGCCAATGTTCCACTGTTGTGTGAGTGGGTTTTGGTAATCGGGATCCATGATGCGCCCGGTCGAACCGTCCGGTAACTGGGTAGGTGGCGGCGGAATCGTCGGCAACGGATCGAGTCCAAAACGCCAATTCGACAACTGTATTCCCGTACCCGGAACGATATCGCCGCTGGCAATACTGAAAACGCTGACGAAGATCGTTGGATTGATCTGCTGGATCATGAACAGAGGAATATTCAGGAACGTTTGGCCGTAATAAAGACCATAGCCGCCGCGCACGATGTGTCTTCCTTTTGACCCGATGTCCCAGGCAAAGCCCACACGCGGACTAAAGTCGAGGTTGTCATCTTTTGGTAAAGACGCCGCCGCAGGATGGTTGATTGCTTTCAGCGCGAGGTAGGTCCTGTTTTTTTCCTGTGCTGTCGTTCCAATCAAGTTGAAGTCTTTGTCATAACGCATTCCGAGATTGAATGTCAGATTTGGTTTGACTCTCCAATCATCCTGAAAATAAAGACCCAACATTTTGGCTCCGCCAGGCAAATTGAAATAAGGATCGCCCGCGGTTGCAGTCATGCCGCCGACTATTCCCGGAGTCGAGAAACCCTGGGGCAATTTCAAGATGGCGCTCGGCAATGAAACGAAATCGATTTCGAGCACCGGATTGAACTCAAAAAAACCACCGAGCTTCGGCTCCCACAGGTAGTCGATACCGGTTCTAAAGGTGTGATTGCCTCTGTTGATTGAGAGGTCGTCTTTGAATTGGTATTTGATCTGGTACGACTGTTGGGGCACGTTCACATTGGTGCCAAACCCAATAGCAGTGGGAAAGGTGACCGTGGTGGTTTTCAATGGACTATCTATCAGGTTATTCCAATACTGATAGCCCGCCGTAAAAGCGTTGACGACATTGCTGGTCAATGCGGAGTTCAATGAAAAGTTGGAGAGTATCAGGCGATTTTGGGTGAAGTTGCCTTGTGTGAGATCGACACGTTGAGTCGCCTGATCGTTAAGACCATTGTTGGATTGGTCGTTATACGTCACGAACATGTTATGTTTCGAATTAAACGTGTGATCGATTCTCGCATTGATGCGCCAATCCTTATACGGCGTTGGCAGCACTGGCGAAGGTCGGGCACCCAAAAATTGCACTAACTGCAACTCGCTGAATGCGTCGGAAGCAACCGGGATCGAAGTCGCTTCATTCTGGCGCTCGAGTGCGAAGAAGAAGAAAGTGTTAGCTCCGGTCCTGTAGTGGGTTGGTCCACCTTCTCCAAAACGCGGTAAATGTAAAGGCCCACTGATCGAACCGCCCCATTGTTTCCGGTTGAACGGCGGCTTCGATTCGATCGATTGATCGGCTGGTGAAACTTCACTGGCATTCAGTTTTTTGTCTCGCAGGAAATAGAAAACCGATCCATGGAAATCACTGCCACCCGATTTCGTGACCACGTTCACGGCGGCGCCCTCACTCCGTCCGTTCACCGCTGAAAAACGTGCAGTGCTGATCACAAATTCCTGGATGGACTCCAGTGGGAATTGCATGACGGGGCCACCCACCGTGTTGTCTTTGTTATCAATCCCGTTCACCGTCACGTTAACGTTGCGACCGCTGGAGCCGTTGATTCCGAAAACGGAGATGCGACGCTTGGTCGGATCATAGGAATCAACCGGCTTGGCCCCGGGCGCAAGGTACGCCAGGTTCCCCAGATCGCGACCGTTCAATGGCAAATCCTCAACGTCACGCGGTGTAATGTTAAGACTGACGTCCATCTTCTCTCTGCTGACCAATTCGCCTTCACCTGCTGTCACCGTGACGCTGGCCGTCTGCACACCGGGCTCCATAGTGAAGTCGAAATTGTTTGTCTTTCCTACAAGCACTTCCGAGTTCTCAACTGCCACGTTGCCAAATCCAGTTGCAGCGACCTTGATGTCGTAGCGCCCGGCGGGCAACAAATCGATTCTGTATTCTCCACCTTCATTAGTTTGGGCGGTTCTGCTTAGTCCGGTTGCTTTGTTGGTAATGGTTACAGTTGCGTTAGCAATTGCAGCCTGGTTTTTATCTTTGATTGTGCCGCTTATCGCACCGCTGGCAGTGACTTGCGCGAAAACGTTTGCACACAAAAGCAAAGTAAAGCTCGAAGCAATGAGAACTCTACATACAAAAGTTGAAAAGCGCTGTTGGTGATCGGACTTCATGAGGGACCTCCTTCCGAGGTAGTGTTGCGATGGGCCACGGTGTCGGGAACAACAAGTGAAACCGAAGCACTCGCAACAGTCTGGTGGAACCGGATTGTGAACTAAGATGGCGCGAGCCGCGCCGCGATTACGCGTGATTAATGCGCCTAAGTCGGGCAAATGTCAACGAATTTCTGGATTTGGGCCGAAAAATTTGTATGACGTCGTTGCTGCGCCGCTGCCTGATTAATTGACACGGCGGAGCAGCGAACCGAATTCGCCGGGCAACATGCTGAAGATCGGCGCGACCGTCCAAACGAAGCTTGCCTTCACGCATGTTTTACAAGATTTCTCCAGCAACGATCATGCAAAACCTATGTCCGGTTGACCTATGTAGAATACTTGCTATAAAGTATCCTGACTAAGATCACGAGGAGTCCAGTATGGGAAAAGGGTTTCTCTCCTATGCGGCCACTGTCATTCTGCAGTCGGTACGCAGTGGCTATCTTTACGGGTTTGACATCATCGACATCACCGGACTGCCGGGTGGGACGGTCTACCCCGCGCTCCGCCGGCTCGAAGAAGCCGGGTACCTCAATTCGCAATGGGAAAACCCGAAAATCTCGCAATCGGAACCTCGTCCGGCACGCAAGTATTACGAGCTCACGCGAACGGGACGCGAGGTATTAGCTGAAGCGTTGAAGCGCTACCGTATTCCGGAGCAGTCAATACAAAAGAAAGGCCGCCAACCAAAACCATCGCGCGCATGAGCCGCACGGTTGAGGGTAAATGACGAACTTGCACCAAAAACCGCGCTTTCGTTTTTGGCTTTGGCTGATCCGAATAGTCGGAGTGATCGTGCCGCGCCGGATGCGCGCCGACTGGCAGCATGAGTGGGAAGCAGAGTTACAGCACCGTGAACAGCTCCTGGCCGATTGGGACCGCCTCAATTGGACCAACAAATTTAACCTGTTCCGGCGCAGCACCAGCGCTTTTTGGGATGCGTTCTGGTTACAGCCCAAACGTCTGGAGGACGAAATGTTTCAAGACCTGCACTTCGGTGTGCGCATGTTATTTAAGAACAAAGGCTTCACTGCGGTTGCCATACTCTCGCTGGCACTCGGTATCGGTGCAAACACGGCGATCTTCCAGTTGATAGACGCAGTGCGATTGCGGACCTTACCGGTGAAAGCGCCAAATGAACTGGCTGAAGTTCGTCTCAATAATATGAAAGGAGCGAGAGGCGGATTCGCACGCTCCTATCCCACTGTCACCAATCCAGTCTGGGAACAAATCAGAGATAAACAGCAAGGCTTCTCCGGGATCTTTGCCTGGGGTGCTGACACTGCAAACCTTGCTCCCGGTGGTGAGGAGCGTCCGGCGCGGATGCTTTACGTGAGTGGCGATTTTTTCAACACGCTGGGCGTCCCACCAGCCCTCGGACGTGTTTTAACTACGGCAGATGATTACCGTGGTTGCGCCACGCCGGGCGTGGTAATCAGCAACGGTTTCTGGCAAAGCGAATATGGCCGGGATACAAATGTCATCGGACGTAAAATCACAGTCAACGATCGACCGCTCGAGATTGTCGGCGTCGCGCGATCGAACTTTTTTGGTATGGAAGTCGGAAAATCGTTCGATCTCGCGTTGCCGATCTGCGCCGTTTCGCTGGTACGGGGAAACGACCGGCTGCTCTCCGGAACGATGTGGTGGTTGACGATCACCGGACGTCTGAAACCAGGATGGTCCATCGACCAGGCTACCAGCCAGATGCAATCGATCTCGCCGAGCGTGTTTGAGGCGGCACTACCCGCGAATTATCCACCTGCAAGTGTGAATGATTTCCTGGCGTCGAGGTTGATCGCCGTACCGGCCGGAGCAGGTGTTCTGAGTTGCGTGAAGAGTACGAGCAGTCGCTCTGGTTGCTATTGGCGATTGCGGGATCGGTTTTGTTGGTTGCGTGTGCCAACCTCGCGAATCTATTACTGGCTCGAGCCAGCGCGCGTGAGCGCGAGCTTGCGGTGCGACATGCTCTGGGAGCTTCGCGCCTGAGAATAATTCGCCAGCTGTTGGTCGAGAGCCTCTTGCTGGCGGTTGCGGGCGCACTGCTGGGGGCGGGTTTGGCCCAGGCTCTGAGCCGATTCCTCGTGTCGTTTCTCAGCACGGGCGCCAATCCGGTTTTTCTCGATCTGACGCCGGACTGGCGCGTGCTCGCTTTTTCGATCGGTCTGGCGTTGTTGACGTGCGTCCTGTTTGGACTGGCGCCGGCGATTCGCGCAACGCGAATGGAAGCGGGCGCGGTGCTGAAGGCATTTGGGCGCGGGTTAACCGCAAGTCGCGGGCGATTCACTATGCGGCGCGCGCTCGTCGTAGCGCAGGTTGCGTTGTCGCTCGTGCTGGTGGCCGGCGCGCTGCTGTTCTCGCGTAGTCTTGGCAAACTGTTGACTGTTGAGACGGGCTTCCAGCGAGAGGGTGTGCTGGCCGCCCGCGTAAACTTCCAACGATTAAATCTCACACGCGATCGAATTCCCGTTTTCAAAAATGAACTACTCGAACGAATCAGAGCGATTCCTGGCGTGGACGCTGCGGCAGTGGCGCACGAACTCCCTTTGCGTGATTGGGGAGGAGCCTCCGCCTGGATGGATGGCCACGACGCGACACAAGCGAAGGACACCAGCCTCAGCCGGATCGGTCCTGATTATTTCAAGACGCTGCAAATTCCATTACTGAGAGGACGTGATTTTGACTCGCGAGACAGAGTCGAGACGCCCAAAGTGGCGATTGTGAACGAGGCTTTTGCGCGCGAGTTCCTGGGCGGAGAAAATCCTGTAGGCCAGCGCTTCTGGATCGCGGCCACGCCGGGTGAGCCTGACACACCCTACGACATAGTAGGCATGGTAGGTAATACGAAGTACGAGGACTTGCGTGAGGAGTTTGTCCCGATCGCTTACTACGCTTCTACACAGGACGCAGACTCAGGCGCAGGCGCACAGATGTTGATCCGATCGCAATTGCCACAGGCTGAGACCGTGGCGGGAATCAAACGCATCCTGAACGAGATCAATCCCGCAATCAGCGTTCGTTTCGAAGGCCTCAAACCGATGATCGAAGCGACCATCCTGCGTGAGCGATTACTGGCGACGCTCTCCTTCTTTTTTGGAGTGCTCGCGTTGTTGCTCGCTTGCATCGGGTTGTATGGCATTCTCTCTTTTGGCGTCGCCAGCCGGACAAACGAGATTGGGATTCGCATGGCGATGGGGGCCCGAGCGCGCGATGTGTTCTGGTTGATTCTACGCGAGTCGTTATTGTTGGTTATTGTCGGAGTGGCGGTGGGTCTGCCGATTGTCTTTGTTGTAACTCGTCTCGCTTCTTCGCTGCTCTTTCGGTTGACGCCGACCGATCCATTATCCCTGGTCCTGTCAGCGCTGTTGATGCTCGTGGTGGCGTTGGTAGCAGGCTACTTGCCGTCGCACAGAGCAACACGCGTCGATCCGTTAATTGCTCTCCGTGCTGACTAGGAAGGACACTATATAAAGGTTACTTAGATTGGGTCAGTCACCTCAACCATAATAAGCCGCGGATGACGCGGATAAAATCCGGATTTTATCTGTGTCATCTGCGGCTAACATATGGCAGATAAAATCAATTAGCGGCAAAGCTTGCCGCGTCGGAGCGCTGCCCGGCCGCCGCCAGTCCTTCAAGATATCGCTCGAAGTGGTGCGGCCCTAAATTATCGACGAAAGATAATGCGGCCTCGCGCGAGGCCAGCGACAAACGCTCGTAAAGCGCACGGTCTGTTATCACTTCATTTAGCGCCTTTACCCACATACTCACGTCTTGCTCGGGCACCACCGGTATAACCTGCCCCTTACTATCCAATACATAACGTTCAATCATGTTCACCGGCAGAACGTAATCTACTCCGAGTTTGGTCTCCGGGAGTCCACCGGCGTTACTCGCCAGCACCGGAATACCACGCAGCATCGCATCGCCAACCACTTGAGGAAACGCCTCACCCCACACCGATGGCACTAATAGAACTTTCGTCTGCTTGAAAATGTCGTCAAGATTGCGCTCGGGCTTGATCAGAGTCACATTCGGCAATTGCATAAGCGCCGCGCGATCCTCCGCGGTCGTGCCCCAAAACGGGATGGCTGCAAACTTCACGTGCGGCAAACTGCGCGCCAGCCCTAAGAAAATCGAGATTCCTTTATACGAGCACGGGTTGACCATTAACACGTAGCCGCTATCGAAATTATGGAAATGTGTGTATGGCCCGGTGCCGTAAGAGGGAAGATAAAGGACTGTCGAATCGAGGCCGCTCCATTGCTTTATATAGTTGCGCATGTAGTTGCTGACGGTGACGATCCCGCGCGTATTTCTGAGCAGTGAGCGAATATGCTCTTCCATGTCGCCGGACGATTCCGTCGGCAGATGAGTGATGGTACTTTGCACCACGAGAACGATGCGCGAAGGATCATACTCCTGAGCGATGGCCAGGAGCAGAACCCCTTGCTCGCAGATGAGGATCCAATCCGGCTGGAACGTTCGGAGGCATTCGCCCATGGAACGCCACTGCTCTTTTAGGCTGTTGGACGCAAATATTTTGAGCCCGTCCACTTCCAATTCGGCTACGCCCGGCGCATCGCCGGGTTGA
Source organism: Pyrinomonadaceae bacterium (assembly GCA_035275005.1). Lineage (GTDB taxonomy): Bacteria > Acidobacteriota > Blastocatellia > Pyrinomonadales > Pyrinomonadaceae > PSRF01. Next base: position 25,983 of record DATENQ010000380.1, read on the forward strand.
AAGCCTTTAACTTCCATTTCACGGCGATCCTCAACGGATACGACAGCGCAAGCGTGCCCCTGCTGCGCTAGTCCTTGAATCAATTCTCGGCAAACCTTGGACGCGCCGCCTAAGCCAAAATAGCTCATGCCTAAGCCAAGTAAGATTCTCATGATTGTTCACTCCGGAGAGTATTCACTGGGCGGCGGGAGGGCGTGGATAATAACACTCGCATTTTTGATCTTCAACACAAATTGAGTCGTAAGCCGCAGATGACGCGGATAGAATCCGGATTTTTTCTGTGTTCTTCCGTGGCTACTTAGTTCGCGGATCCATTTTCACAACTAACGGCTGCGTGTAGTTCTTCCCTCCCGCGGAAAGCTTTACCGTGTAGATTCCCGGTAGGACCATCGGAACAGCACCGCGTCCAAAACCACCGCCACCAGCGCCCGCTGGTCGCGGAGTTGGCGCCGGACGCAGATCCCAAATCCATCGATGCATACCCGCCGCTGTCGATAGCGGCTCAAACGGTCGCACCCAGTATGCAGGAATGTTGAGCGTCTCCGGATTCACCTGCGGTCCTTTGTCTTCACTCGAATACTTGCGAACGATTTCGCCCGCGGGATCGATGATCTCGAGTGTTACTGGACCACTGGCGTTCGACTTCAAGTAGTAGTCGATCATTGCACCCGCGGGAGCGTTCTCAGCCAACGGTTCATCGCGCGGCATTGGCGTACCGTTGTCGTTTCCGGGCGTTATCAGGATCGCGTCCGCCGGTTGAAACAGATATGCACTGCCGCCGATGACATCAGCATTGATCTGCCGCAACGCCGAGATGTTGTCGAGCACCCAGAAGCCGCGACCATGCGTTGCGACGATCAAATCGTCGCCCTGAACGTCGAGATCGCGCATCGACGCCGGCGGCAGATTCAGTTGCAGCGACTGCCAGTGATCGCCGTCGTCAGACGACACGAAGACAGTTCGTTCCGTGCCGGTGAATAACAGCCCGCGACGATTCGGATCTTCTTTCACGGTTTGCACGTAGACGCCCGCCGGCAGTCCTTTAGTTATTTCGGTCCACGTTTTTCCCGCGTCGAGTGTGCGATAAATGTGTGGCTCGTAGTCGGCGAGCTGGTGCCGCTCCACCGCGGCGTAGGCTTCGTTCACATCGAAGTGCGAAGCTTCAATCATCACCACTTTGCTCCACGAAGTGAGCGCGGGAGGCGTGACGTTCTCCCAGGTCTTACCCTCGTCCTTCGTCAATTGGACCAGACCGTCATCAGTGCCGATCCAAATCGTCGCCGCGCGCAGAGGTGATGGCGCGATCGTGTAAATGACGCCCCGGCGCTTGTCCGTGGGCGCATCAGCAGCGGCAGCCTCGTTGAGATTCGACGGCACGCCCGGATCTTCGCGCGTCAGGTCCGCACTGATCTGCGTCCAGCTCTCGCCGCCATTTGTCGTCTTATACAGAAACTGATTTGCGTAATAGAGTGCGCGCGGATCGGCCGGCGAGAAGACGAGTGGTTGGGTCCACGCGTGACGAAATTGACTGGGCGTTGTACCAGGCGCCGCACCGCGTTCGGGCGAAACGTTTTTCGACTCACCCGTGAAAACGTTGCAGCGCGAGACAGTGCCACCGAAGAGAATTTAGGGATGCAGCGGATCGGGCGCGGTGTAGCCCGCTTCGCCGCCCGCGCACAAACCTTCCCAATCGCGATTGGAGATCTCGGAATGATT
>DATENQ010000381.1:0-7982 GCA_035275005.1 Pyrinomonadaceae bacterium
TGTCGGAGTCAAGGCTGCTCAGCCTGTTGATAACCCTTTACTCGCCACGTTCCGGCCATACATCCCGGCCAGTGTTCATGTTCGCGAGCTCACTGCACTCCCGCTAATCATCGGCACCCTGCTCGGGATGGTCTTCGGCGCATCGTCGTTGTGGCTGGTCCTGAAAGTGGGACTGACCGTGAGTGCGTCGATTCCCGTCGCGGTGATCTCGATCAGCCTGTTTCGCCTGCTCGGCAAAGTGGGAGTTCGCGACGCTACTATTCTCGAGAACAACATCGTGCAGACGGCCGGCTCGGCCGGAGAGTCGATAGCTTTCGGCGTCGGCGTGACCATGCCCGCGATCATGATTCTGGGTTTCGATCTGGAATTCACGCGCGTGATGCTTGTCGCGACGATGGGCGGACTACTCGGAATCCTGATGATGATTCCGCTGCGCCGTGCACTCATCGTGCAACAACACGGAATCTTGAAGTATCCGGAAGGCACGGCTTGCGCGGAAGTTTTGAAAGCGGGCGCCTCCGATGAGTCGCGCGCGGCCGCGGATCCGATTTACAAGGCGAAGGCGGCTGAGTCCGAGGATGCAATGTCGGGCGCCAAGACGATCTTCACCGGATTCGGAATCGGTCTGATCTATCAAGTCGCAATGGCGGCGCTGAAGGGTTGGAAAGACGTACCGAGCAAGGTTTTTGGCGCGCCTTTTAAAGCCGGCTCGCTTTCCGCTGAGATCTCACCGGCACTGCTCGGCGTGGGCTACATCATTGGACCACGCATCGCATCGATCATGTGTGCAGGCGGCGTGCTTGCTTACCTCGTGCTGATTCCCGCGATTAAATTCTTTGGCGAGGGTATGACGACTGCGCTTCCGCCAGGCACTGTTCCCATCAGTGAAATGGAGCCTGATGCGATTCGCGGCGCGTACGTGCTTTACATCGGCGCCGGCGCAGTAGCAGCGGGCGGAATCATCAGTCTGTTCAGATCGCTGCCGACTATCTGGCATGGCTTGAAAGGTGGACTCAACGATCTTCGCGGCGGACAAGGAGGCTCGGCTAACGTTCCGCGCACGGATCAGGATCTGTCGATGAAAGTTGTTGTCGGCGGCGTGCTGGCGCTGATCGCGATGATCATGATCCTGCCGCAGTTGCACCTTCAGTTCAACATACTCGGCGCGCTGCTCATCATCGCGTTCGGATTTCTGTTTGTGACTGTCTCGTCGCGGTTGACCGGTGAGATCGGATCGTCGTCAAACCCGATTTCAGGCATGACTGTCGCGACACTGCTGCTGACGTGCTTGATCTTTCTCATCGTCGGCTGGAGCGGGCCGAGTTACTACGTGACGGCGCTTTCGATTGGGGGCATCGTCTGTATCGCCGCTTCCAATGGCGGCACCACTTCTCAGGACCTGAAGACAGGATTTCTGGTAGGCGCCACGCCGAAGTACCAGCAGATCGCGATCCTCGTCGGCGCACTTGCTTCAGCTTTGATTCTCGGACCGATTCTTCTCCGGCTAAACGACCAAAGCACAGTTTACGTACCACAAACCACTTTTAGAGTGATGAACAATGGACCGCAGGTCGACACTACTGCTTTGGCTGCGCTGCCGCCTTATAACGAGACGTTGCAGCCGGCTGGTGGCGGAAGTTACAGGCTACTGAAGAACGAGGCCGGTGCCGTGACTCTCGTTAGTGGGCTTGAACCGGGAGAGTACCTGGTAGACCAGTCAGGCAAAGTCGTGCAGAGAGTCGAACGCAACTTCCCAGCAACGCTGCGCGCCGACACCTCGAATCTTGGACCACCCGAAAAAGTAAAAGGCGGACTGCCCGTTCCCGACAACAACTCCTACGCCACCTGGCACAAGATCGATGAACGGGATGGCCCTCCGGGGAAATACCTCGTCAACGCGCAGGGCATCCCGGTCTACCATGTCGACCCGGGAATCAACGGCACGCATCGCATTGCGCCTGATGGTTCGTCGGTTACGAAATACGACGCGCCGAAGGCCACGCTGATGTCCTACATCATCAAGGGCATTCTCAATCAGCAGCTGCCGTGGGGCCTCGTGCTGCTGGGCGTGATGATCGCGATCGTGCTCGAGATGGCGGGCATTCCGTCACTCGCGTTTGCGGTTGGTGTTTATCTGCCGCTGTCGTCGTCGAGTCCGATCTTTCTCGGCGGTATGATTCGCTGGCTGGTTGACAAGTATCTGCGAGTCAAATTCCGGAATAAGGAATTGACGGAAGAGGAATTTGTGGCGGAGACTGACAAGAGTCCCGGCGTGCTGATGGCTTCGGGTTACATCGCCGGCGGCGCGCTGGCAGCAGTGTTCATTGCGTTCTTCGCGGGTCTCTGGAAAGAGCAGAGCGATCTGGTCGAACACTGGTCGCGAGAGCACAACCCGTTCTTTGCGGGTCCCTGGGCTGACTTGCTGTCGATGCTGCCGTTCCTCGTGCTGATGATTATTCTTTACCTCGTCGGTCGTGAAGTTTTACTTGCGCCGAAACGCGGGCGAACGTAAGGACATTTTCACGCAAAGACGCGAAGTTCACGCAAAGGCGCAAAGGTAGCAAAGAAAACTCCTTTGCGCCTACTTGGCCTCTTTGCGGCTTTGCGTGAAACCAATCCAATATCAAGCGAGGTCGCCATATTGAAACTGTTTCTCTCCGCAATGCTTTGCTGCTTATTGCTGGCGGTCACGACGCCCGGATTTGCTCAATCCACGCAACGTACGCCCACCGAAACCATGCGTGATTTTTACCGGATGATGCGCGAAAAGAAGTTTCGCGAGGCGTTTGGGATATCGATTTACCGGCCGGCCCTCGAAGGCCTCTCGACGCAGGAGTTTGAAGACCTGCGCCCTGACTTCGAGAAGATGGCAGTCGCCGTGAGCGAGAAGATTCCCGCACAGGTCGATATCAGCGGCGAGCAGATTAGCGGCGACGTCGCGACCGTGTTTGTTAAGGTGCTGGATGCCGAGGGAAAGGAGAAGGTCGAACCCGCTACGCTGCTCAAGATCGATAACGCCTGGGTGGTCGGCGACAGGGAAAGTCTCGAAATGGTCAGGAAATTGGGCAAGAAGTTCTTTTTTGAAGCCCGCATCAACGCCCATCACAGCGACGTCCAGGACATGTTGACGCGTATCTCACTCGCGCAAGTGGTCTATGCTCAGGGCCACAACGGCCAGTTTGGTAACAGCGCCGAGCTCATCACCGCCGGCCTCATTCCCAAAGACCTCGAAGGTACTGAAAGCACTGGCTACCGTTTCCAGATCGTCCGCGCGGCTGACGGCAAATCCTGGTATGCGACCGCCGAGCCCGCTCAATTCGGGCGCACGGGTCGCCTCTCCTTCTATCTCGACGCTTCCGGAGTGCGAAGCGGCGACACCGGCGGCAAGCCTCTGGTTGTAAAGAATTGATAGCAAAAAATTAAACTGTTGCGTCGCTGAGAGTAGGTTTTCTAGAATGGCCTTGCGGCGATGTTGCCCCCAACCGTTTTCCCGACGTGTCCTTCCTCAATTGGTCCGCGAATACTTAGTGGTTTCACCAGATGTCGGAACTGCCCCGCAGAATCGTGTCGCATCTACGCCGTTTTGTTGGTAACCGACGGCATAGCCGGCGTGTGTGCGCGCGTCTGAACTTCACTTTGAGCTTGTCTGATCCGCGAGTGAGTTCGAATGGTGCGCGGCGTTTGCCGAAGCTGGATGGGCACACGCTGGACGTCAGTGTGACGGGTCTGGCGCTCATAGTTCCGGCGATTCGGATTGGCGAACACTACCTTGCCGGAGCGGATCGTATGCTGCACATTAAGCTTGAGCTTCCGAGTGGGCCAGTTGATATGAGAGTGGCGTCGGTCAGGTACGAGAGTCTTGAGGATGAGAGCGGTTACTTGATCGGCGCCCGTATTCTGGAGATGAGCGACGCGGATAAAGTGAGTTTTGAGAAGTACGTGGCGAAGCTGACGACGAATCAACCAGGAGCTTGAAAATAGAACAGGTCAGGAAGAGGGCCTTGCCCGCCCCGCTGCTAAAGGGATTCAAACAGCGGGAACAAGCCTCTTTTCCTGACTTGTTCTATTTTGTATTGCGTGAAAAAACTAATGTTCCAAACGCTTCCGGGACGTGGAAATTGGGTTCCGGGGTTCTTGTGGGTCGCCATGCGAGGTAACGTTCGGGTGCCTCCGGGCCAACACAACGAAAGACGTTCAAGCGCCAAAAATCTCCGGCTTCGGGTTTGGGGATAGCCGCACTCCACGGAATCCGCATAGAAATCGTTAGTTGATCGTTCTCGAGTTTTGCCGTCGTGGTTAAGCCTGAAGCGAAGTCCCAGTCAGTCTCTCTTCCGCTTGGCGTCACGGTGATTCCCAAGTCCACCCATTCACCGGTAGGTGCGGCTTCGAATTCAAAATACCGCGCAGGATTTGTAGGATCCGGAGCGAGAAAGATCTCGCAAACGTCTCGATCCCAGAGTCCCAGTGTCTTCTTGTCTGTATGGGGATTCTCGGAAACCATCAGCGGCTCGTGCTGCGCACCTACAAAGCGAACATGCAGTGCCTCGCTGGACCAGCAGATCCTCGCTTCAGCATGACGCGCGGACGGCGCGGGCTCGCCCGACCAGTAATGCTCGATCCTGATCGGCTGACACTTTTGCCAGATCGGCTGGTTCATGTATGGAGCGACAATTTCCATCTTTACTCTAGCGCATTCAGGCAATCGTCAATGAGCTTCTCAGGATCTTCATTGTGAAACACGCGCGCCGTGATGCCGCGCTTGCCAAACCGCTGCACCAGGTATTCAGACTCGTCCGCCACGCCGCCCGTCCCGGTCAAACACCCGATGATCTTCCCTTCATCGTGAGCGATCGTGAACTCGTTGAGCGAACCCATTGCGCCCGCCACAAACAGCACAATATCGCACGAACGCACCAGCACCACGTTTCGCCCCTTCAAACCAAAACCGGTGTAGATCAACGTATCGCAAGCATCGAGCGGCAACTTGTACAACTCAACGTGCTCGTGCTTATTACTTCCCGGCGACATGCCGATGTGAAAAACGCCGGCGTCGTGCGCTGTCTTTCCGACGACGTAAACGATGCCGGTCGTCGCTCCCGTCAAGAGCACGACATCCTTCGCGGCAATGACTTGCGCGAGACGTTCAGCCTTCGCGACGAGTGTGTTTCCTGACTCAAGCCGCGCGCTGTCGGTCGCGGCCGAGCCCATCACTCCGATTTTGACTCGCATAAATCTGTCTTCATCTGTGTCAATCCGTGGCTCAAGGCGGGCCGTTTTTCACGATCCCACCAACGTTGAGTCAGGAACCACGTGACGCCAGGAATCAGAAAAAAGATTCCGATCCCAACAGTCACGACTCGCGGCGAAATCTGAAAACGATCGAGCAGTTCGCCGGTGACGTAATTAGACGCTGCCATGGTCAACGTTAACAATGCCAACTCAGCGGCGAACACACGCCCGCGAAAATTATCCTCAACCGAGCGTTGCAACATCACCGTGGAAAAGACCCACAAAATGCTACCGCCGCAATGTGCAATCCCCAGCACGATAAGAGCAAAGACAAAACTCGTCGCACTGCCAAACGCACTGTAAAAAATGCCTGCGATCACAAAGGAGATACCGATCGACGCCTGCATGCGTCTATCGCTTTCGGCTGATATGCGCCGCGCCACTATGGGACCTACGGCAGTGCCAATACCGCGTGCCGCAAAGAGCACGCCGATTCCGCCCGCGGCATCCTTGCCCACGGGAAAGATGCGCTCGCCAAACACGGCCAGCAAGGTCATGATGCCGCCGCCCAGTCCCCAGGCTGGTTTGACCAGCAACAGCGCCAGTACGCGCGGACGGTCCTTCACATACCTGATTCCATCGATCGTTTCAGTAATACCGAGAAGTCTTCCTAAACTCAGTTTCTGCCGTTCACGTTTCTTGCGCCTGGGAACGCGGATGCTGGCGATCAAGGCTGCTGACAACAGGTACGTTGTGGCATCAAGAATGAAGGCGACGTCAGTTCCGAACCAGCCAGTGATGAGCCCGCCGATAGCTGCTCCAATCGTGAGCATCGCCGACCACGTCACCGAAGAGATCGCATTTGCTGCCACAAGCTCGCGATCTTCAACTATAGACGGAATCGCGGCTGTCTTTGCAGGCTCAAAGAAAGTTGAAAGTCCTAACTGGAAGACGGTCAACACGTAGATCATCCATAACTGATCCGCACGACGCACAAACAGGAACCCAAGCACGACAACGGCGCGCAACAGGTCCGAAACTATCATGATTTGTTGCCGGCTAAACCTGTCGGCGACGACACCCGAGATCGGTCCGAATAAAAAGCTGGGCAGAAAACGTGCGACCAGAAGCAGACCGACGTCACGACCTGAACCGGTCAGTTTCAGAATGATCGTGTAGAGCGCGATGGTGTTGAACCAGTCGCCCATTTGACTGACAACCTGCCCAAGCCACAGTTGTCTGAAGCTGCGATTGCGTCGCAACAGATCGATATAACCTACTTGCGTTGGCACCTTCTCCATACTTGCAGCCACAGATTGACACGGATGAACACGGATCAGAATTCTTATCTGTGTTCATTCGTGAAATCCGTGGCTCAGATTAACCACCTTGACTGAAATTCTCAATCTGACGCGTCAGAATGAATTGAAGTCGGCGTGCCAATCGCGAATACGCGGTTTTTTGAGCGGCACACGAGTTGAAAATAGGGACAGCGCGGCGAAGAGGCCTTCTGGCTTCGCGGGCTCTCCGCACGGGGTCCGTAGCCGCAAAGTTCTATGAAGGCAAAAAGCCGAGAAACATCTCACCCAGCACGGCAGCCCTTCCGACAGGGGCTGCCACTTGCCCAATTCGCCGGGGATAGAGCTGAGTTGCTCCCAGTTCTGTCTCCGGCACCTTCCATGCGCGATGCGCTCGCACACTGGTGGCTCGCAAATCAACTCTGGGTCTCGTGGACGTTACTCGTCGTGCCGCTCATGCTCGAAATTTTCTACGGCACTTTCCCTCTGACTTATCTCTTTCTAACTCCCATTTCGATTCTGGCGACTTATCTGATCTATCGCAGCGCGCGAGCTCGTTTGCAATCAAAGACAAACGAGATCGAAGCGCTGAGTCATCTTCATTTAGCAACCGCGGAAGCACTGGCAACCGCCATCGACGCCAAAGATCAAACAACACACTGCCATGTTCGTCGCGTGCAGATTTACGCAGCGGGCATGGGCGAAGTATTCGGCCTCCCGCCGAACGAGATAGCGGCGCTAAAGGCGGGCGCGCTGCTTCACGACATTGGCAAGCTCGCCGTACCTCCGCACATCCTGAATAAGCCTGGACCACTAACACCGGCGGAGTTTGAAAAGATGAAGATCCACACGGTTGTAGGTGCCCAGATCCTCGGTCGTGTGGATTTTCCCTATCCGGTGATTCCAATCGTCAGGCACCATCACGAACAGTGGGATGGTCGCGGTTATCCTGACCGGCTTCGCGGCGAACAGATCCCGATCACGGCGCGAATTATCTCCGTGGTTGATTGCTTTGATTCGGTGCGTGAAGATCGACCTTTTCGCCGCGGCATGACTATGGACGAAGCCACCGCGCTGCTGTTGCGAGGCTCCGGAATTCACTTCGATCCGGTCGTGGTCGAACAATTCCTCAAACATTTGCCACGCTTCGACGCGGAGATTGCAGTGCTTGGCCTGCAGCATCAAACTGCAAACAGCTCGACCGAGCCGCCGATTCAACTAGACACGGTTGACATGGCCCAAACCCGGGAGCGTGGCTCTTTCATCGCTTACGATCAGATCAAAAAAGCCCATCGCGAGGTCTACGCGCTCTATGAGATTGCGCGCACGTTTGGCACCTCGCTGGACATCGAACACACGCTCGAGATACTGGTCGACAAAGTGGGCCACGTGGTGCCGTTCGACACCTGCATCGTTTACTTCTACGACGACAGTAAGGGTTACGCGACCGCTCGA
>DATENQ010000382.1:0-2540 GCA_035275005.1 Pyrinomonadaceae bacterium
CCATTCAAACGCAAACTTCAGATTGTTCTCAACGTTGCGACCAAAAATTAGCTCCTCAAATGACCCTACATTAACCGGCGTATTTGGATCTCCCGCGAATATGACCATTTTGCGATCAGATGTATCGACGGTCTGCTTCAACATCAAGAAGAACTGTTCAATACTGCTCTTGCCAGAGCTATTCGTACCGAAAAAACAAGTCAAAGGACCGAACCTAGTCGGCCCAGTGTCCTTCCAGGTTTTAAAGTTCTTTAGTTGAAGCTGAATCAGCATTGTGGTCCTTTAGAACGGCTTCCCGATATCATCAGTTCTATTAACTTTCGTTTTCGGAGTCCGTGAGTCGGGTCATCATGTGTCTGAAGCTTTTACCACAGATCCTGTTCTTATTAGAACTTAGGAACCTTAACTCAGGTCCTCGAGCCCGCAGCTCCGCAGGTGGAATCTTAAGTAAATCTTGACATATTCCTCACTCATCGCTTTCAATCAAACTGGTTGAAAGCATGGTTGCTCCCGCCGAAAATCACAATGCAACACTCTTAATAGTTGACGACGACGCGGCCGCCCGCGAGAGGCTCCGCGAAATCTTCGAGACTGCTCAGTATCGTGTTGTAACTGCTACCGAAGCTGCTTCGGCTCTGCGCGTGCTGAAGGGGGTGCGTTGCGATCTGGTTGCACTCGATCTCGAGATGCCAGGTGTCGACGGGCTGGCGCTTTGCAAACTACTTCGGGCTCAACCAACCACGAGCAAGTTGCCCATCATCGCGCTGTCCGAGAGCGATGACGAGGCGCGCAAGGTGCAGGCTTTCACAGCCGGCGCCGACGACTACATTACCAAGCCTTCAACGCCCGGCGAGCTCTTGTCGCGCGTCAGTCTGCACGTGCGCACGTCGCAACGCGAGTGGGCCCTCATCGGCAGTAATCGCGAGCTCAGGTTTTTGTCTGACATCGGTCGAGGGCTGTTGCGCGCTCTCGAACCCGAACAATTGGTCCGGCGTGTTGCCGGCGCGACTTACGAAGCCATCGACGCATCGATGTGCGCGGCGTACGTCACCGTTGCTAAAGACAAACATGCGCTATGTGTTTTCGATCGCGAAGGCGCCGCGGACGATCCTTCCTTACTTAATTCCGCGGCGCTACAGGAGTGGTTGCAGTCGGGAGAATCGGTCAACTCTTTAGTCATCACTGAAAAGAGTTCGTTCCTGCTGCGTGACGATCTTCACGCAATTGAATACGTGTCGCCGTTTCGCTTTGCGGGCCGCTCAAAAGGCGCACTGATCGTTGCCTTCGATCTACGTGAGCAGTGCGGCGAGACGGAAAGACGTTTGATCGAAGCCGCCGCGCAGCAGACGTCGCTTGCCGCTCATATCTGTTCTCTTTATCAAGCCGCGCGCGAAACGTCAGTGAGCCTGGCAAGAGAAGTCGAGAAACAAACCGCGGAAGCCGAAGCGCAACGCCGTTTCATCGAAGCGATTGTTGACAGTCTGCCGTTGTCGCTTTACGCGATCGACCGCGAGTATCGAGTGGTGGCGTGGAACCGCAACCGCGAACTCGGCGAGCTCGGTATCCCGCGTGGCTCGGTGCTCGGCAGGAACGTCTTCAACGTGCTCACTCGCCAGCCACGCGACGTACTTGAAGAGGAATTCGCTCGCGTGTTCGAGAGTGGTGAGATCGAACGCATCGAGCAGGAGACTCCATCGCCGAAAGGCGACATCCGTCACTGGGTGATCAGCAAGATTCCGATGTGGGCGGACAACAGCGGACAAGTCACGCACGTCATTACCGTCGGCGAGGAAGTCACCGATCGAGTGGAAGCAAATCGCGCCGTTGCCCGCGCGGAAAAACTCGCCGCGGTCGGACGTCTCGCGGCAGGCGTGGTTCACGAGATCAACAATCCGCTCGCAACCATCTCCGCGTGTGCCGAGTCGCTCGAAGCGCGCTTGAATGAAGGCGCGTTTGACGGTTCAGCGGAAGTGGAAGATCTGCGCGAGTACCTCGGCCTGATTCGTAGTGAAGCGTTCCGATGTAAGAGCATCACGATGGGCCTGCTCGACTTCAGTCGTACGCGCAACTCGGCACATGTAACGATCAACCTCGCCGACGTGATTCGATCCGCAGTGCGCCTGCTGTCGCACCAGAAGCGTAGTCCTGACGTCTTTTTCAAAGTCGACATCGCGCCCGACTTGCAGCCCGTATCCGGCGATCCGGGTCAGTTGCAACAAGCCGTAATCGCGCTGGCGACGAATGCGCTGGATGCGATGGGCGATAGCGGCGAGTTGACAATCGTGGGGCGCAACGAAGACGACAAGGTAATGGTGGAAGTCAGCGATACCGGCGTGGGTATTCCGACGGAAAATCTGGCCAAGATCTTCGAGCCATTTTTTACGACAAAAGAAATTGGCCGAGGAACAGGGCTCGGGCTCGCCGTATGTTATGGTATCTTAACGGAGCATGGCGGCACTCTTGACGTGCAGTCGACCGTGGGGGCAGGGACAACTTTCACGATCACCCTTTCCGCAGTCAAGCTAAGCGAGGAACAGACA
>DATENQ010000383.1:0-6136 GCA_035275005.1 Pyrinomonadaceae bacterium
AACACCACGTCCGCGTCGTCGATCGAATGGCACAGATCGTAGCCCGAGGCCCGCAAGCCCGTGGCTGCACGCTCCGAATCAGCAACATTCATCTGGCAGCCAAAAGTTTCGATGTAGACTCGCGGCTTCATCACGTCTAAAACCTGATTGATAGTACCGACAGTCTACCAGAAATCATTTGAGGAACGCGATAGCCATAAATTCTTGCGCGAAATTGAAAACAGGGGTGTCGCTTGACCGCTTGTTAGTAGGCTAGTAGTATCGCGCCGTTAATCTAGTTAGTTCAGTAATCCCAGTTAAAGGAAAGGCTCCTCATGTCCTTCAATAAAATAATTCTCGTGGGAAATCTCGGACGCGATCCCGAGTTGCGTTACACCGCCCAGGGCACTCCCGTTTGTAGTTTCAGCATGGCCACTAACGAGCGGCGCAAAGATCGAAATGGCGAGATGCAGGACCATACGACATGGTTTCGCATCACTCTCTGGAACCGTTTGGCGGAAACTGCCTCACAGTATCTGCAAAAAGGTAAACAGGTTTACATCGAAGGCCGTCTGCGCGTGGAAGAGTACATTGATCGCGACGGCAAGCCACGCCACTCGCTCGAAGTTTTTGCAACAGACATGCAGTTCATCGGCACGAGAGGCGGCGACGACTCGGGGATGAACGAACGGGCCGCCTCGGCGAGCGCAAGCGCCGGCCCCGCGGATTCGCAGGCAGATTTGTCCGACGACGATATTCCGTTTTAGCCACAAAAAGGCACATAAGGCACAATGAAGTGCGCCCCTCAATGGGGTTCACTCTTTTTGTGCTTTTTGTGCCTTTTGTGGCTCGTTCTACTTCTTCTCCGGGAAGAGCGTGATCTTGATGAAGTTCTTCGTGTCGAGGTATAGCTTCGCCGCTTCCTGAACTGTGGCGGCGTCGAGTTTTTTGTAGAACTCCGGGACCAGCCAGATGCCAGCCGGATCCTCACCGTTGGAGTACCGGGCTAGAATCTGACTTAGAAGATAACCATTCTGTGTGCTGTTCGTCTCAAACTCCCGAATCAGCGCTTCCTTCTCGTCATTGAGTTGTTTCTCTGTCGGTCCATCTTTCTTGAACTTCTCGATCTCTTCAAACACCCGTTTGATCAGATCGTCGGTTCGATCGGGTGAACTGCCAAACTGTATCGTGATCGAATATTCCGGCTTCGGAAATTTTGAATAGCCCGCACCAGCAGTGATGCTGTAGGTACCGCCGAGCTCCTCGCGAATAATCTCCAGCAACCGCTTTTCCAATATCTCCGACATCGCACGAATCGCGACCCGTCGCGGTTCCTCGTATACAAATGGACCACTAAAAACAATCGCCGCCTGGCTCTTCGGCTCGATCCCCTTCTCGACCCTCTTCTCAATAATTCCTGTTGCAGTCCTGGCGCCGACGTCCTTCCACATCTCTTTCCTTCCAATCGAAGGAAGCGAGCCGAGGTAGCGCTCGACAAGCGGTTTCATCATTGCCTCATCGAAGCTGCCAACAAAGAAGAACGTGAAGTCACTCGCATCCGCAAAACGGTCTCTGTAGAAGGCCAGCGACTTGTCGAGATTCCACTGATCAACCGTGGCTGCTGTAGTCATCCGACGGCGCGGGTGGTTCTGATATCTCGAGTTTATGAGTGCCTCAAAGAAAGCGAAATCCGGCGACGCGCTTTGATTAGTCATAAACGTCCGCGCCTGTGTAGCCTGAACAGCAAAGGCATTCGCATCGGCCCTTGGTTGAGTGAAGCGCAGATAGATCAGTTGAAACATCGTTTCGAGGTCTTTGCGAGAACTACTTCCGGTCATGCCCTCATACACTTCACCAATAAACGCAGATGCTGACGCTACCTTTCCCGCCAACATCTTTTGCAGATCGATAGCACTGAATTTAGCAACACCACCCGCAGTTATGACTTGCGCGGCAGAGCTTGCCGGAATGTAATCCGCATCGCTCACGAGAGACGTTCCGCCAGGACTGGTGGCCCTGAACAAAATCTCGTCAGCGCGGAAATTCGTCGGCTTGAGCACGACCTTAACGCCGTTCGACAGTTCCCACGTCGTCAGACCAGTCTTCTCGTCTGTAGCGGCGTGAGTAATTTTTCCTGGCGTAGGCAGTGACGCGAGTAGAACCGCTGAGCCGACAGTATCGACGTAAGGCTTTAGTTCCGCGGCGGGCGTTTCTTTGATGACGGCTGCAAGCTTCGCTTCATCAGGTACTGCGAGCCCGCTTTTCTCCGGAGACGTAACTACCACCAAACGATTCTGTGCGCTCGCCGGAAACCACTCACGCGCGAGTTTATTGATCTCGGCGAGCGTGATCTCAGGAACGAAACGCTGGTGCAATGCATACTCATCATCGGCGCTCGGAATGGTGTCGCCTGTCAGGAAGTTGCGAACGTATTCGCCGGCCTTCGTGGAAGACAATGCGTTTTCTTTTTCCAATGCAAGGCGCTCATAATTGCGCAACACATTCACTTTTTGGCGCGCAAGTTCCGTCTCTGTGAACCCAAAGCGCGCAACTCTTTCGGCCTCGGTGAGTAACGTTCGCATCGCATTCTCAATCGCACCCTCCTTGACGAGGGCAGTGAGGTAAGCGATCTCCTTGCTACGCACCAGAAAACCACCACGCCCTGTAAAACCAAAGACGAACGGCGCGTCGGGCTTTTGCGCCAGCTCGGCAAAGCGCGCGTTCAGCATCCCGGCAAATAGCCGGTCAACCGTCTTCTGCCGGTAAACGCCGATCGTGCCTTGCGGTCGTGCGGGCAGGAGAGTGTCTATCTCGACGCTTGTTGTGGTGCTCTCTTTGTCGGTATTGATCGAGTAGCCTGTGTCTGAACGGTCCGGGAGATCGAACATCTGTCGCGGTTTTGGATTCGTGGCCTCCGGCATGGATCCGAAATGAGTGGTCACGAGTTTTTCAATTTCCGCTTTGTCAAAATCACCGACCGCGATCACGGCCATCAAGTCGGGTCGATACCAGTCTTTGTAAAACTGCGTGATCCGCTCCGCCTTGCCGTTCTGGATGATTTCAGGTTTGCCGATGGGAAGCCTGTTGGCATAACGAGATCCTTTGAACACCACCGGGAAGATCTTTTCCGTATTGCGCATGCCGGCGCCGCGACTCGATCGCCATTCCTCCAGGACCACGCCACGTTCTTTCTCGATCTCGGCAGGCTCGAATGAAACGTTCTGCGCCCAATCCTGGAGCACCTGAAACGACTTTTCCATTGCGCCGGGTTTGTCGGTCGGGACGTGGAGCATGTACACCGTTTCATCGAAGCTGGTATACGCATTGAGGTGTGCGCCGAAACGCATACCCAAGGATTCGATGAACGCCAGTAGCTCGTGCTTGGGAAAGTTCCTGGTGCCGTTAAAGGCCATGTGCTCGACGAAGTGGGCCAGGCCGAGTTGATCGTCGTCTTCAAGAATCGAGCCTGCCTTGACTACGAGCCGGAGCTCGGCTCTTTTTTCGGGTTTCTTTGTGGTCCTTATGTAGTAGCGCAGTCCGTTCTTAAACTGACCCATCGTGACTTGCGGATCGACAGGCACTGGCTGCGTTAACAGCGCATCGCTGTCTGCGCTTTTGGTAGTTTGCTGCTGTGCGCTGATAACGGCGACGACACACAGAATAAGAGCCAACAGGAGGGAGAGTTTTTTTGTATCGACGTGAGTTTTCATGGCGTACTCCTTGAATTCCGGGCGTAGGTTGAGGTGTCGGCCTCACTTTTGGAGCGAGGCCGGTTAATTCTTTTGTGCTTTATGTTGGGCCAGCGTCCTTACTATCTGTGCCCCAGCGACCGAAGCCTCGCAGTTTGTTGTAGCGACGCTTCAGTCTGTCTTCCTGCGAGCAACTCACCGCTTCCGCGAGTTGCTCGCTTAGTGCTGAATCCAGGTAACGAGCGGTTTGATCGTAATCGTTATGAGCGCCGCCGTCAGGCTCGGGAATGATCTTGTCGACAATTCCCTCTTCAAAGAGATGCTGTGCGGTGAGTCGCAGGCCTTCCGCGGCCTGAGGCGCGCGTGACGAGTCTTTCCAAAGAATTGCCGCGCAACCTTCGGGAGTGATGACCGAGTAAGTCGCGTTCTCGAGCATCAGCACCTGATCGCCGACACCAATCGCGAGCGCGCCGCCCGAGCCACCCTCGCCAATCACCGTTACGATAATCGGCACTTTGATCTTCGCCATCTCGCGCAGGTTATACGCGATCGCTTCCGCTTGTCCGCGTTCTTCGGCATCGATGCCCGGATAGGCGCCGGGCGTGTCGATGAACGTGAAGATCGGTCGTCCAAACTTCTCTCCGAGTTTCATCACGCGCAACGCTTTGCGATAACCCTCGGGCTTCGGCATGCCGAAGTTTCGATAACTGCGCTGCTTCGTGTCGCGGCCCTTTTGATGGCCAACGACGGCTACGGGCAAGCCATGAAAGCGTGCTAGTCCGCAAACGATTGCCGGGTCTTCGGCGAATCTCTTGTCGCCGTGCAACTCGACAAAGTCTTCAAACAACCGCTCGATCAGATCGAGTGTGTACGGCCGGTCTAAGTGACGAGCGAGTTGTACACGCTCAAAAGCCGTTCTCTGTTCCACTGGCTGCTCCGGCTCGGCTTCTTCTTGCTCTTTCTTTTTTGCCATCGGGTTTGTTTCTGAATACTAAAGTGATGTTGTCTTTGACCAGCGAACTTCGCCCGTCTGATCGATAAACTGCTCGTTAATTGAATCCGGTCCCAGGGTCAACATCGCAAAACCGCACAGGACGCGATTCGCCTGCTGGGGATCAGTATTCGGGTAGACACTTGATAACAGTTCATGCGCGAAATATTCAACTGAAGAGATGGTTGTGCCGTCCGCGTTCTGCAAACCATACGCGACACCAAACGGGATTGCACCGTGTCCGGCGCAGCGGGCCTTGACGTTGTTCTGTCCGGGGAAGGATTGATCCGAGTAGACAATCCCGTTGTGAACATGTCCCCAGTACCAGAAATCGGGTGGACGCCCAAGGGCTGAGACCAGTTGGTCCCAGAGTGGAAGCGGGGCTGTTACGGTTCCCTCGACGTTGGTGGGATTGTGATGCGTCATCACGATCACTTTCTTGCCTGCGGTGTTGAGGCTCTTGATGAAGTTGATCTGATTGTCGTCAGTCAGAGCGCCGTTCATGAATAGCGAGCTTTTGTCGTAGTAAGCAGTGTCGAGAGCGATGATGATCCACTTGTCACTCTGAAGCGCGAAGTAGCTCGTGTTCTGTTGCAGAGCAAACGGCGCCGCTTTCAGTCCCTTGCCAAAGAACCCTTGCGCGCCGCTGTACATCTCGTGATTCGAGTTGAGCATGAATGAGCCTTGCGATCCGCTGACCCAGTCATTCACGAAATCGTTGACTTCCTGATCGGAGTCGAGAAAACCGGCAGTGCCGGCGTAATACACGTCGCCGAGATGAATGGTGTAATCCGGCGCCAGCGACTTTACCTCATTAATTACTTGCAACGCCGGATAGTCAAAGGCGCCGTCGGTCCAACCTCCCGTGCCCCAGTCTCCTATCACGGCAATCTTGACTGTGTCGCCTGTAACCGAGATGGTTGCGGGAGTCGTACCGAATTGCGCCCACGAACTGACTTCGCTCACATCGAGCTTTAGTGCGATGTAATAAATGAGTGAAGTCACCCAACCCGCGTCCAGGTTTCCAAACTTACTTCGGGCGATCAGTGAGCCGTCGTAATCGATGGCGCCTGGCCCATCAACTTCAGTTCCCCACTGCTCGAGCATCGCCGCCGTGATTTGTGTCTCGGGAAACTCCAGCAAACGTCTGAGGACCGAGTGAGTGTCATCCATGATATATAAGGCCAGCCCGTACTGAGTCGAGCCCGGCTCAGTGTCAGGTGGATGCTCACCGTTCATGAGTCTGATCAGCTTGGTTTCGCATGCTTGCAGGTATGCACCGAGCCGGTTGATCTCAGCGCGCACGTCGGCCAGGTCGGTCAGCGGGTGAAAAAAAAGCTTCTCAGTGATTTGAGCGGCAATCATTACCTGATGGGCAAGTTCCTGCGGTGTGAGTTCTGACATGTTTGTCTCCTACTTGTAGGGGCGGCACTCCGTGGCCGCCCGTCGCGCATTATCGGCGGGAGACGGGCGGCCA